>JAVCCK010000019.1 GCA_030765525.1 Candidatus Lernaella stagnicola | reverse complement strand
GCGCTTCGAAGCGCGTAATCCAGACTACGAACATGCTGATGAGCATTTTGATCACATACCACACGCTCAGCACACCGCCGTGCATCGATTTGCCCGCCGGGTTGGCGCGCATGGTGATCGGTACTTCACGCACCCGCAGGCCGACTTTGTGCAGCATGATTCGCAGATCGGCGTCGGGGTAATCGGCCGGGAAACGGTCGCCGGAAAACAGCAGAATGCCGCGCCGCCCGACCGCCGCGAAGCCGGAGGTGACGTCGCTCATGTCCACACCCGTGAGCAACCGAGCCAATCCGCCGAACAGCGCGATACCCAGCCGCCGGGCCGCCGGCACTTCATACCCGCCGCCACCGGCCAGAAAGCGCGAGCCGATGGCCATGTCGACCTGTCCCTCGCACACCGGCGCCAGCAGTTTCGACGCTTCCTCGGGAGGGTGTTGGCCGTCGGCGTCCATTTGCAGCGCGAAGCGGTAACCGTGGTGGGCGGCGTATTTGTACGCGGTTTGCAGCGCCGCGCCGTAGCCGAGATTGAAAGGGTGTCGCACCACTGCGGCCCCGGCACGTATCGCTTCCCGGGCGGTGTCGTCGTGGCTGCCGTCGTCGACGACGAGCACGTCCCACGCCGGGTCGATGGCCCGCACTTGGGTGATAATCTCGGCGATGCGCGCCTGCTCGTTGAAGGCGGGCATAAGCACCAGGGTTTGCGACATCGATGTTGCTCCTTTGATCGCCCGCATCATGGCACAGGGCGCGAAGCGCGCTCAAGCCTATTGAGCAGGTAGGCCGGCGCGTGTACACTCGGCGCGCAACCAAGGAGACATTCCCGTGCGAATCAGCGTCATTACGCCATCCTACAATCAAGTTGCTTACCTCGAGCGCGCCTTGCGCAGCGTCCACGAGCAGGAGGGTCCGTTCGAGATCGAGCATTGGGTGATCGACGGCGGCAGCACCGACGGCACCGTCGAGATGTTGGAACGGTGGTCGGACAAGTTGCAGTACGTTTCCGAGGCCGACCGGGGGCAGTCGCACGCGCTCAACAAGGGCATCGAGCGGGCCACGGGGGAGATCATCTGCTGGCTCAACAGCGACGACCTGCTGCTGCCGGGGGCGCTGGCGGTCGTGGCGGACTTTTTCCGCACACACGCGCACGTTCGCTGGGCTTACGGACGCTGCCTGATTCTCGACGAGCACGACCGCGAGATCCGCAAGCCGATCACCTGGTACAAGAACCGGCTGGCGCGTCGTTATTCCTACACAAAGTTGCTGGTGGAGAATTACATCAGCCAGCAGGCCACGTTTTTCACGAAGGAACTGGTGGACGAGGCGGGCGGCATCGACGAGTCGCTCAAGTACGACATGGACTACGAACTGTGGCTGCGCTTCGGGCTGATTTGTGAGCCGGGGATTCTCGACGCTGATCTAGGCGCGTTTCGTTTTTATGCCGAATGCAAAACCGGGGGAGATATCGACCCGACGCTGCGCGCGGCGTATGAGATCGCCAAGAAATACGCGGTGAAAATCGACAAGCCGTGGTTGGCGGCGGTCAACTACGTCTGGTACTACAAGCGCACGAGTTGGATTTACCGTCTGCTGGCGTGAGCCGCGGATTACTTCTGCCGACGCTTCATCAACATTTTGCGCACGCCTTCCTGCACGACTTCGCTGTGCTGGTTGACCATTTTGCAACGAAAGTTGACGACGCCGCGGTCCGGCTTTTTGGATTCGCGTTTGGACTCCACTTCGAGTTCCAAGTGCAACGTGTCGCCGATGAACACGGGCCGGATGAAATCCCATTCCAGCCCCAAAAACGCGTGCATCGTATCTTCGGTGATGCCCAGACTCTGGTTAAGCCCGACCATCAGCGCGATGCCCAGCACGCCGTGCGCGACGCGGCGCCCGAAGATCGTCGTTTTTGCGTATTGTTCATTCGTGTGAAGTGGATTGTAGTCGCCCGAAATGCCGGCGAAGTTCACAACGTCGGTCTCGGTGATCGTGCGCCCCTTGCTGACGAAATGCATCCCCTCTTCGAAATCTTCGAAGAATAAACCACGCTGCATGAAGGCCTCCCGACTGTGTGTCGGTCGAGTATGAATATCTTTGCCGCAGCGTGTCAACCTGCTGTGCCACAGGTTTCGCTTGTAAAGGTGAATACGTTCTTGTACGTTTAACTTAACCTTCCGCAAAATCGGCCAATCTATAGGGTGAATTTTGTTACGCATTATCGCGATAGCGTGCTTGTCGCTTGGCGTCTGGTTGGTTTCCGTGCCGGCCGGCGGCAGCGAAAGCATTATCGGCGACCCCACGACACTCGGCAAAGCTTCGCTCATCGCCGACAACATTCTTGATGGGTACAACAAAGGCGACTACGCGCGAATGATGCGGGATTTCGGTGTCGAACTGAAAAAAGAGCTCACCGAAGAGAAACTCAAGCAGCTTTGCGAGAGCCAATTAAGGCTTACCAACGGCGCCTTCTTGATGAAAACGTGGCGCGGCACCAAGCCGTATCACGATTACGCTATAGTCAGTTTTCTCGTGACGTTCGAAAAGGGCAGTTGTTCGATGCGGCTCACGTTTCAAAACGATGATCCGACGCTTCGCGTAAAAGGATTGGTTTTCATCCCCGTCGAGAATAAATCGGCGACCAAAACCAACGGGGTGATTCACGATCGAACCAAGGGCGTTATTGACGAATTCTTCGCCGCTTACAACGACAAAGACAGCCGAGTTCTACAACGGCACTTCTCCAAACGAATGACGGTCTCCTTGCCGCCCGAGAAAATCTACAGCGTGGTGGAAACAGAGGCAAAAGGGAAAGTGACCGCCTACGAATTCAAGGCCGTGACCTTCAAGGGGGAGTTTGCCATCGTGCTGTACGAAGCCGAATTCGCCGACGGCACAAAAACTCAATTCCGCTTTGTGTTCGATAAAAAACACCCCGAGGAAATCGAGGGGCTCTGGTTCAAGTGCGCCCCGTGAGGCCTTTGGCCAGCCATTGAACGGGGTGCGCGACCGGCACCGACGAACCCCGGTAACGCACCAAATCACGCAGTTGCAGCAGGCAGCCGGTGCAATGGGACACGATCGCCGCCGGTTCCGCCTCCAGCATCGCGTCGACTTTCGGCAAGCCGATGCGGCGGGAAAGATCGGTGTGCTGCGCGCCGAACGTGCCGCCCATGCCGCAGCATTGTTCATCCAGCGCGGTCGGCAACTCGACGATTTCCGCCCCGGCCTCGCGCAACATGGGCGTGACGGCATCTCCCCCGCGCACCCCCCGCCGCGTATGACACGGCACATGCACCGCGAGCTTTACGCCGCTCAAGTCCACCGCGAGTTCCTGCCGCGCCAACCACACGAAAAACTCCTCCAGCGGCGTCTCGGCCCCTTCGCCAAGGTGCTCCTGCAAGTGCGCCGCGCACGAAGCGCAGGGCGTCAACACCGCCTCATACCCGTTGCCGGAAAACGCCTCGCGCCAAGCCGCGAAGCCGGCATCCGCGGCGTCGTCAGCGCCCAAACCCCATGCCGGTAGACCGCAGCAATTCTGCGCCGGGACGGCGGCCACGAGGTCGAGCGCGGCGAGAATGGCATCGATCGCATCACCGATTTCCGAGAGCAACCAGCCCGCCCCGCATCCGGCGAAGAGCGCCAGTTTGCGGTCGCCTTGGGCGCGGCGGCCGAGTTGACGCGCCAGGTAGGGATCGGCCGGCGGTGAAGGGAGTAGACGCCCGGCCGAGAGGTACGAATCGCCCAGGCGGCGACGCAGGCCGCTGTCTTCGGGCAAGCGGGCCAGCCACTTGTGCCACGTCGCGGCCAAGCGGGCGACTGTCGACAAACGGGAAGGATGCTTCGCCAATGTTTCGGCGACCAACCGCGGAATGCCCGCCGCATAACCGCTCTCGGCGCGGGCCCGCTGCATGAGGTGAGGAATATCCAGGTCCGCCTTGCAGACTTCCAGGCAGCGGCCGCACATCAAACATAGGGAAAAGGCCTCGCGGTCGGCGGCGGTGAAGCGTTCTTGCTGCCCGGTGTACTTGACGCGTGCGACGCGGCCGCGGGCGACGTCGCATTCGCGCAACGTTTCCATGAAGATGGGGCACACCGCGCGGCATGCGCCGCACAACACGCAGGCGTCGGGATCGACGCGCCGCTCGGTCAAGGGAATACTTTGCCGGGATTGAGAATGTTGAGCGGGTCGAACGCCCGTTTGAGGCGCTTTTGCAGGTCGATGAGCGCGGCGGCTTGTTCCCACGGGACGAAGGCGCGTTTGGCGATACCCACGCCGTGTTCGCCGCTGAGCGTGCCGCCCAGTTCGAGCACCAGCCGCAGCATTTGCTCGCGGGCCTGCTGGGCGTTGTAACTCTCGGTCGTGTCTTTCGGGTCGTAGGGAAAATTGACGTGCACGTTGCCGTCGCCCGCGTGGCCGTAGCAGGCATACAGCACGTGGTTTTCGGCCGCGATGCGCGTCACGCCTTCAAACAGCTCGACCAAACGCGTGGTCGGCACGGCAACGTCATCGGCCATTTTCTGGGGGCGAATCTCATACATCGCGGGGCTGATCGCCCGCCGCGCAGCCCACAAATCTTCGGCTTCGCTCTCATCGGCGGCACGCCGCACCCAGGTCGCCGCCGTGTCCGCCAGCAAGGCGGTAAGCGTTTCGGTTTCGCGGTCCACGGTTGCGACGTCGCCGTCGACCTGCAACAGCAACGCGGCATGTTCGGGTGGAATCAGGTCGCCGATATGCGCCCGCACGACGTCGATCGTGGTGGCATCCATCAACTCCATCGCCGCAGGCGTGACCGGGCATCGCAGTACGGCAAGCACGGCGTCGCCGGCCTGCCTCAACTGGCGGAACACGGCCAGCAGTGTCTGTTTGGCGGCGGGTTTCGGCACGAGCTTCAACGTCAGGCCGGTGATCACGCCCAGGGTGCCTTCACTGCCGACGAACAGGCGCGTCAGGTCGTACCCGACCACGCCTTTGCGCGTCCGCGTACCCGTGTGAATCAATTGGCCATCGGCAAGCACCACGTCGAGACCTTGAACCCAATCGGCCGTGACGCCGTACTTGACCGCCCGCAAGCCGCCCGCGTTGGTCGCCGCGTTTCCACCCAGTGTCGACGTCTCGCGGCTGGCCGGGTCCGGGCCGTAAAACAGCCCTTGTTCTTCCACCGCGTTTTGAAAGTCGGCCAACAGCAATCCGGGCTCGACATCAGCCAGCAGGTTGTCGCCGTCGATCTGAAGGAGGCGGTTCATGCGGGATAGATCAAGAACAACCGCCGTGCTTTCCGGCACCGCGCCGCCGGCGGTTCCCGTACCCGCACCGCGCGCGATCAGCGCGACGCTCCGCTGGGCGCAGGCCTGCACAATTTCCTGCACCTGGACTGCGGTACTCGGCAGGGCGACGGCGACGGGCGGGCGTCCCTTCACCTTGGCGTCGGTGGCGTAGGCTGATCGATCGCCCGGGTTGGTCAAGACGTTGTCGGCACCAACGATGCGTTCCAGGTCTTTGAAGGGCAACAAGAGCTACTCCGCCAGGAACGACGCGAAGCGTTCCGCAAGTTCGCGGTCGCGCTCGACCGGAACCATGTGACCGGTTTGCGGCAGGGTGACAAGTTGCGCGTCACCAATGTTTTCCGCCAAAAAGGTCGTGTATTTCGACTGGATCATGCGGTCGAGTTCGCCGGCGACCACGAGGGTTTTTGCGGTAATGGACGCTAGGCGGTCGGCGCCGTTCCAGTCGCGACAAGCGGCCAGGTCGTCGCGGATCACCACGGGATCGCCTTGGGCAAAGGGCGTCATGGCCTGGTTGACGAGCAGCGCCGGCGCGTCGGGACCAAACCCCCATTCCTTGAACAGAGTCGTGACCGCTTCGTGCTGATCGGGCAGCAGATCCAACAAGATCGGTGCCACCGGAATTCGCGCGCCGGTGGCCACGAGAAAAAGGTGCGTCACGCGGCTTGGCTCCCGTGCGGCGAGTACTTGGCTGATCGCGCCGCCCATACTGTGACCGGCGAGCGCGACAGCGGGCCAGCCTTGCGCCGTGATCAACGCCGACACCGCCGTTGCATATTCCTCGATATCGGCGCGGCCCGGCAGCGGCGATTGGCCGTGTCCCGGAAGGTCGACCAGCACCAGCGGGTGATCGACCGCCGCGCGCTCCATGCGGCGGCAGACAAGGCCCCAAATCTCTTTCCGTCCCCCGGCGCCGTGCAGGAAGATTAGCGGCGTCCCCGCGCCGTCTTCCCGGAACATCCGCCAGGCGATTTGCCCGAATTCCGTATTTTCACGTCGTAACATGCTCGGACGGTAACCTTCCGGGCACAGCCGTTCAAGAGCTAAGTCATGCCGCCCGCGGCGCGCCGCCTACCCCTTGATATGCGCGCGGCTTTATTTCACCCTGCTAGCAACCGTCTTTAGGCAACTGAACCAAAAACCGTGAAGGGAGCTGACCATGGCTCTGAAGCGAATCGGCATACTGACCGGCGGCGGCGATTGTGCGGGCCTCAATGCTGTAATCCGGGCCATCACCAAATGCGCCATGTCGCGCTACGGAACGACTGTGGTCGGAATACGTGACGGTTTCGAGGGCCTGCTCGGCGAACCGCGCACCCTCAGCCTCACGCCCAGCATGGTCAAAGGTTTGCTGTATCGCGGCGGCACGATTTTGGGCAGTTCCAACAAAGGCGACCCCTTCAACTACAAAATGGTTGCCGGCGATCGCGTTACGACCATCGACCGCAGCGACGAAGCGTTGCAGAACATTCGCAACCTCGAACTCGACGCCCTGTTCGTCATCGGCGGCGACGGTACCAACGCTATCGGTTACGGCTTCTTCCAACGCGGCGTGCCGGTCATCGGTATTCCAAAGACCATCGACAACGATTTGGGCGCCACCGACGTCACCTTTGGTTTCGACACCGCCGTCAACGTCGTGTGCGACGCTATCGACCGCCTGCAAACCACCGCGGAGAGCCATCACCGCGTGATGATTGTCGAGACCATGGGCCGCAACGCGGGATGGATCGCCCTGCAAGCCGGGCTCGCGGGCGGGGCCGACGTGATTCTCATCCCCGAAATCTCGTGGTCCGTTGAAAGCGTGGCGAAGGCCGTTCATGCCCGCCGAAAGATGGGGCGAAATTTTACGATCATCTGCGTGGCCGAAGGCGCCACGCCGGTCGACAAGGAACAGGTCATCAAGCGCATCGTCAAGGACAGTTCCGAGACCATACGCCTCGGCGGCATCGCGCACCAACTCTGCGAATGGCTCACTCCGTTCGATGTGGGTGAGTGTCGCGGCACCGAGATGGGGCACGTACAACGCGGCGGTACGGCTACCGCGTTCGACCGCAACTTGTGCACCCGCATGGGCGCCTACGCCGTGCACGTGGCGGCGCGCGGCGATTTCGGCAAGATGGTCGTGCTGCGCAACAGCCAGGTGGCCACCGAGGATATCTACGAGGCCATCAAGAAAATCCGCCTGGTCGAACCCGACAGCGATTGGGTCGCGGCGGCGCGCGACACCGGCGTGTGCTTCGGCGACGAGTAACGCCGCCGTCTGTTGACCGTCACAAGCGCGGCGGTTAGCATCCCGTTCAAACAGCCGAAGGAGACGCCTTGAGCGGAGCGACGACTACCCATACCAACCGCCAAAAATGGATCGCCATGGCGCTGACCGCCGCCGTTTTTCTGGCGCTTGTCGGCTTCTACTTTCGGACGGCAAGTCACTTTTATCCGAAGTATTGGGTAGACGATGCGGCGATCAGCTTCACTTTCGCGCGGCATCTCGCCGAGGGATACGGCTCGGTGGCTTATCCCGGCGGCGAGCGGGTAGAGGGCTTTTCGAATCCGACATGGGTCGGGCTATTGGCCGTCGCGCATGCCTTCGGCGCCGATATCTTCCCGTGGTCGCAACACCTCGCGCTGGCCTGCGCCCTACTGATTTTCCTGCTGCTGATCTACTACGCGAAATCGCCCGCGCCGGGTGACCGAAGTCCCTGGCCGGTGGCGCTGGCCGCGTTTTTATTGGCCGGAAACGCCGGGTTCGCCATTTGGAATCAATCGGGCATGGAAAACGCCCTGTACGGATTCCTGTTGACCGCCGGCATGATGCTCGTGATTCGTGAAGCCCGCGATCCCGACGCGAAACCCTGGTCGGCGCCGGTGCTGGTGCTGCTGGCGATTACGCGACCCGAGGCGGTGGCTCATCTGGGCATCGCCGGGCTCTTTTTGCTCGTGAGCGATCTGTTCGAACACCGGCGGCCCACGCGACGCTTTTTCCTGTGGGTGGGCGCTGCGGCCGGGCTTTTTGCCGCCTATCACGTGTGGCACTACATCTATTATGCCCGTCCGTTCCCCAACACCTACTACGCCAAGGTGCGACCCGGTGTCGCCGAGCATTTATTTTCGCTGCGATCGCGCGGCTGGAAATACGTGTTCACGTATCTGCAAGCGTACGGCTACACCCCGTTGCTGGTTTTGACGTTGCCCGCGTTTGCCCGACGCCGTCTCTGGCGCGAGGCGACATACTTCGCGCTCACCGGGATGTTTCTGCTCTTTTTCCCGATCTACGCCAACGGCGATTGGATGAAATCCTGGCGCTTCCTGTCGAATTTCCCGATCCCGCTTGCGCTGCTGCTGGGTCTGGCGGCGTTCAACATGGCGTACTGGGTACGCAAGCCGGCGAGTCGCTTTCTGTCGGCCAAGTGGGCCACGGTTGCGGTCACGATCCTGGCCGTACTCTGGACGGTCGTTCCCATTGCGCTGATTGACGGCGGTTCGCGGGCCGAGTTGGCGTTGTTTCTCGACGACCGGGAAGTGTCGGCGAAAGGCATCGCCCGTCGGGTGCGTTGGTGGAACGGCATCGCGAAGAAGGTCGCGGTGCGCCCCCACGACGCGTTGATGACCGACATGGATATGGGCGGCACGACCTACAACTGGGACGGCCGCATCATGGATATCGGCTACTTGCTCAGCGTCCCGATGGCGACCCATCGCTACACGCCGCAGTGGCGCGCGATGATGAACGAACACTACTTCCGCGAAATGCGGCCGGAGTTCATCCACCAGCGCCGCGGTTGGGGACGGGCGACGACGATCCCCACCAACCCGAAATTCAAGAAACAGTACTTGCAGCTTCCCGACGACCGCCGTTTTTCGAGATCGTTTCCCAACGGCAACTTCGTGCGGCGGGATCTGTTTGAGTTTGACCGCCTGCCCGAGCAACGCTTCGCCACGGCGCTGAAGTTTCCCGGCGGGCTGCGACTCCACAACATCGAAGTGCCCGAAGCGGTGTACCCGCGATCGAAAGTGCCGCTGTTTCTCTGGTGGAGCCGCGGCGAAGAGGCGCCGCCGAAGTGCGAGTTTGCGATCGGCCGCGCACGGCCCGGGGAAGAGCCGCGCATGAAAGACCACAAGGCGTTGATGGGCTGGCTGCCCACGTCGAGTTGGCCCGAGGACAAGTTCTTGCGGGAAGTCGTTTGGTTCGAGACGCCGCGCTCGGAATACAACTTCGAAATGGTTGTCGCGGTACAGTGCCGCGGCCACGAAACGGTGGTCGAAAAGGTGCCGGTGTCGCTGAACGTCAATCGCCGCTCCGCCGACAAACGGGTTGAATCGCTCGTCGGGCAGGCGATGGAGGCGGCCAAGCAAAACGCCGTCACCGCCGACCGCGCCCCATTACCGCTCCGGCGTGCGGAGTACATCGCGGGCGAAAAAAGGTTGGCGAAACAGCGGCGGGCGGTGGAAAAGCAGCGGCAGAAAACCTACCTCAAAGTCGCCGCGCAGGCCTTCGGTGAGACGAATTATGAAGCCGCAGCGTTGGCGCTGGCCAAGTGCCGCCGCCTCGAACCGCGCGATGACCGCTATCGGAATCTGGCTTGGCAGACGGCCAAGAAGCTGTACGAAACGGGCCGCGCTCACCAGTTGCGGGAAGAGTACGACGAAGCGTACGCGGCCTTCGACCTGGCATGCAAAGCCCAGCCGCAGCACGCGTGGGCGCGGCGTCGCGCCGAAGAAGTGCGCATGAAACGTGATTAGCGACCCATCGCGGCGTTATTCGTAGTAATAGATCTCCAACCCGCGCTCGATAAGCTCGCTCAGGAAGGGATCGGGTTTCTCAAGAATCCGTTCGGCGGAATATACGCCCCCCGGCGCCTTGTTGAATTTTCCCTTATACAGCCACCAAGCGGCCTGCACCGTCGGCACCGCGGTCAGCAGGGCAATATGGCCGATGTAGGTGTAATAGCGATACACCGCCTTGCCGCCTTCGACGCCGTACACATCGATGCGTCCCACCGATTTGTCCAAGCCGCCCCCCGCGAACCATCCTTCGATGCGATGGAAGAAATTCGCCGCTTTGCGCCGCCGTTCGTGGGTGGAAAACATGCCGGTGTTGGACATCGTCTTGACCAACCTGGGAATGTACGGCGGTTGCACGCCGCCGTGCACCGTGGCCTCTTCCAGACCCGGCAGGTTGCGCGGCAGGCTGACCGACTCCGCGTGGCCGGTGTAATACACCGGCAGCCAACCCATGGGGTAGGGGAACTCGACCATTTTGCGGCCTTCGCCCGTGTTGACCGGCCCTTCCTTGCCGCGGAAAGTCTGCAGCGTGGTGCCGGTGAAAATATGGAACAAGTGCATGAGGTTCGTCGCGCCGACGTTCTCGTTGCTGCCCGCGGCCCAATTCACATTGATGCGCCGGCATTTTTCCATGCTGTTGTATCCCTTGCGGGCCAGCATTTGGGTGATGCCGGGGCTGTTGCCGAAACCGGTGAGGATTTTCACTTTTTTCTCGCGCGCCATCTCGTCCAACTTGACCACTTCCAGATACGAGTCGTAATCGTCGGCGATCGACACGTAGGGCGTGCCGGCGGCGATGCACGCTTCGGCGCAATGAGCCTCGGTTTTGTAGAAAGGACCCGCGAAGCCCAGCACGACGTCGTACTTCGCCGCTTCGGCCACCAACCATTCGCGGTCGAACAGATCGTGATCCACCACGTCGGTCGCGTAAGCAAGGTTCAGCTTGCGGATTGCTTCCTTGGCTTTGGGAACATTGAGATCGTCGATGGTCACCTGGGTGACGGCTTCGGGATCGCGGTTGAGTTCGCGCAGCGCTTCGAGCGCCATATCGCCGGCGCCGCCCAGTAGCAAGACTTTCATGATGCACCTCCACACGTGATCAAGTGAAAAAGCGACGCTATGCTAACGCCGACTTGACCGTTTGAAAAGCGGATCTCAACAAGAGCGGAAGAAAAATGTTAAGATAAAAATATGAACACATTCACTCTCCATACGCGCGCCGCGTCGTCCGCCTGCCGACTATGCGTGATCGCGCCGCTTTTGTTGCTCGCCCTGCTGTTGATCACCGCCCACGGCGCCGCAGCCGAAAAGCCACCGGAGAAAGAAGGCGGCGCCCTGTACGTCGCCAATTTGCTCTACGGCGCGGAAACGATCTACGTGGCCTGCGGCGATGACACGTTCTCGCTGGCGCCCGGAAAAACCGGCCGGTGCCCGCGACCGGCAGACGATGAGATCCGCCTCGGAACGACGCCGACGTCCCTGGGGCCGTTGCAGGTTGCCACGGAGGGCAACTTCATCGTGGAGCTTTCCGGACCGCCCGCCGATTACGTCTTGCAGGGTGCGGTCGAGCAACTTCGCGGCCTGACGCCGAGTCGGCAAAGCGTGTTCGTGTACGTCTGGCACTTGGGAGAGCAGCCATGAAGCGGGGCTGGAAACTTCTTTTGCTGCTGCTTCTGATCGTCGCGGCTTTCGGTTGCGGCGACGACGACGATGACGCCGGCCCCGACAGCGAAGGCGATGACGATGATGATGACGACAACAACGACAATGACGATAACAACGACGACAATGACGATGACGACAACGATGACACCACGCCCGCGCCGCCGCCGGAGTTTGTGAACCCCGACTTGCCGATCAACACCTTTCACATCGGTGCGACGCACAACACCTTCATTTGGCGCGGTTTGCAGGGCGTCGCGTCGCTCGTGGCCAGCATGGGGCCGCTCGACACGCTGCTGAAGCACCAGGTGTTTCTGGAGTTGGACGTCAAAAGCCTGACCCCCGAGGGCGACTTTGTCATCAACCACAGCAACCTGACCGGCGAAATTTACCTTTCGAGCGTGCTGCGCAACCTGCGTTGGTGGTCGGACACCAAGCCGAATCATCCGCCGGTCGTCATCGGTTTTCAGTGGGACGCGGGCGCGTCGCCGGAGGCCATGGCCGCGCTGGAAAACCTACTCGACGAGTTTCTCATCGGGCCGTCGCCGCTGAGCGAAACCGGTCCGCTTTATTCCTTTGCCGATTGGCTGGACGAGCGCCTGGCCGCCTTGCCGCCGGAAACCGCCGCGGCGATTGGCGACTTGCCGCCGCGTGACATCGCTCGCGTTCTCGGTCACCCGACCGTCCGTGAATTGGAAGGTCGCGTGATGTTGGAGGTCGGCGGCGCGCTGTGGGACCTGCAACCCGCCTTCTTTCTCATGAGCGGCGACGGGCAGATCGACAACAACCCGGCCGGACGCCTCGATGAGATCGACCGCATTTCCGCCATTCGCGCCGCACAACGTCTGACGCGGATGTACGCGGAAAGCCCCCTCGGTTTCAATTTCGATTTCGCCGCCGCCGTGGCCAACGGCGTGTCCAACAGCGCCCTGAACCACCAGTGGACGTCCGGCTCGTCGCCCGGCGTGTATTTCTTCGCCGATGAACACCACGCCGGTTTCGCGCCCGACGGCACCGTCAACACGATCCCGGAAGTGCCCGCGCGGTTGGGGCCGCACGTGGTGGCGGTCGGCTTTGGCGCGCCCGTTGCCGGGCAGGTCGAACTTGACGCGGCCTTCGACGCCGAACTGGGTATCGTCGATCCGCCGCTGACGGTGTTTTCGCTGGCCGTACGCGGGGTCGACGGCGGTGCGGTGACCGACCTGGCCGTGGCGGGCGACCACACGATTTTGCTCGAACGCACCGAGCCGTCGTACTTCGTGGTGGTGGCCGTCCCGGCCGACGCGACCACGGCGACGATACAGCTTTCGGTGGACGGCGACGCGGCGGGATACGTCGCCTACCTCACCGGGCCGACGTTAACTGACGTGAGTGGTGATCCGGCGACGGGTGTCGGTACGGCGGGCTGGGTGTCGACCAAAACCGCCTTGCTGGGCTTGGCCCCGACCGGGGCGTGCGCGGCATTGGGGCCGGGCGGCGAGCGCCTATACGGAACCTGGAACGGCGCTGCGTGCGACGTCGTCGACCATCAGGCCGTGTGGATCGAAGTCGGCTGGTAATCTACTCGGCAGCCGCCCAGCGCTGCACCAAATTCAACACTGCGCAAACCGACACCGCCATCACGCGGGTGGAGACCCACTCGCGCGGGCCGTGGAAATTGACGCCGCCGTTGAAGATGTTGGGCGTCGGCAACCCCATGGCCGTCAGGCCGGAGCCGTCGGTGCCGCCGCGCACGGGAACGACGTTCGCCTCGACGCCCGCGTCGCGCAGCGCGGCCAACAGGTGTTCGCGAATCTGCGGGTGCTTTTTAAGTTCGTCGGCCATGTTGCGGTACTGGAATTTGATATCCACCTGCGTTTTCAGGCGCGGTTCCTCGGCGGCGATACGGTCCACCAACTCGCGCAACCGCTTGCCGCGATCTTCGAGTTCGTCGTTGTCGAACGAACGCAGAATCAACTCCACGGTCGCCTCGGCGGCATTGCCGCGAATTTCCGTGGGATGGAAAAATCCTTCCCGTCCTTCGGTGGCTTCCGGCGCTTCGTCGCTGGGCAGTTGATCGAGGAATTTACCCAGGTAGCGCAACGCGTTGACCATCTTTCCCTTGGCGAAGCCGGGGTGAACCGCTACGCCCGTGAACGTCACCTCGGCCCCGTCGGCGCTGAAGGTCTCGAAATTGATTTCGCCGGCGAAGCTGCCGTCCAGGGTGTAGGCGCAGTAGGCGTTGAAGCCTTTTATGTCGAAGTGTTTCGCGCCGCGGCCAATTTCTTCGTCGGGCGTGAAGGCGATGCGCAAGGTGGGGCACGGAATACTCTCGTCGGCCTTCAAGGTTTCCAGTGCGGCGAGAATCACGGCGATGCCCGCCTTGTCGTCGGCGCCCAGCAAGGTGTCGCCCGAGGCGGTGACGATCGTGTCACCGACGCACTGGCTCAGTTCGGCGTTTTCTTGCGGCGTCAGCATGAGCCCGTCGGCAATGGCGATCTCGCCGCCGTCGTAGTTCTCGTGCAGTTGCGGCTTGACGCCCGTGCCGGAGAAATCCGTCGCCGTATCCACATGCGCCAGCAGGCCGATGACCGGCGCGTCGGGCTTGTTGCCGGGGAAGGTGGCGTACAGATAGCCCTTGTCGTCCAAGTGGATTTCCGTGCACCCCACGTCGGCCAGCTTTTTCTCCAGCACGCGCTGCAGGTCAAGCTGCTTGGCCGAGGACGGCGTCGTCTCGCTTTTGTTGTCGGACTGCGTGTCGATCTGAACGAATTCAAGGAACCAGTCGACTAGGTGAGTGGCGTCCAGAATGGCTTGGGAATCGTTAAAAGCGTGCACGGCAGACCTCCTTCTAATCGTCGCGGTCGGAGCGCTCGATCATCGCGTAGGCGTTGTGATTGTGAATGGATTCGAAATTCTCCACTTCGACGCTGTACCAGGTGATACGCTGGTCGGCGTCGAGGACTTGGGCGACGTTGCGCACCACGTCTTCCACGAAAACGGGATTCCGAAATGCCTGCTCGGTGACGAACTTTTCGTCTTCGCGCTTGAGCAGCGAATACACGGCGCTCGAAGCCGAGTTCTCGGCGATCTCGATAATCTCCTCGATCCACACCATGTCGCGGAAACGAAAACCGATGGTGACGAAGCCGCGCTGGTTGTGCGCGCCGTAGGCGGAAATCTCCTTCGAGCAGGGGCAAAGCGTCGAGACGGGCACCGTCACAGCGATGGAAACTTTCCGCTCGCCGTTTCGAATCTCGCCCACGACGCGGCAGGTGTATTCCATCATGCCCGGCGCTTGCGTGACCGGCGCCTTCTTCTCGATGAAATAGGGGAACTCCACCTCGAGATGGGCCGCTTCGGCATGGAGCCGGTCGCGGATGGCTTCGAGCAGGTCGCCGAACTGATCGATGGAAATCTCGCCGCGGCTTTCATTGAGCAGCTCGATAAAGCGGCTCATGTGCGTGCCTTTGAATTGGTGCGGCAGATTCACGTACATGTTGAACGACCCGATCGTGTGCTGTATGCCCTTGGCGCGGTCGAGCAGGCTGATCGGATAGCGCAGATCCTTGACGCCGACTTTGTCGATGGAAATGTTGCGATCGTCGCTTTGGCTGGCCACGTCGGCCATATCGGGTTTGCTCATCGAAATCACTCTTGCCCGGCGCTTCTCCGGGCGGAAGTCAGGGTGTTTTTCATCAACATCGTAATCGTCATCGGGCCGACACCGCCGGGCACGGGCGTGATTTTCCCCGCCACTTCGACGGCCGCCTCAAAATCAACGTCGCCGGCCAATTTCGCCTTACCCGACGCCGTCGTGCCGACACGGTTGACGCCCACGTCGATGACCGTCGCGCCCGGCTTGATCCAATCGCCGCCTACCGCCCCGGGGCGTCCGGCCGCGACGATGAGAATATCCGCCCGCCGCGTATGGGCCGCCAAGTCGCGCGTTCGCGTGTGGCAGATGGTCACCGTTGCGTTGGCGCGCGGCGATTTTTGGGCGAGCATGATCGCCACCGGTTTACCCACGATGTTCGACCGGCCCACGACAACCACTTCGGCCCCCTCGGTGACGGTGCCCGATCGGACGATGAGTTCCTGAATGCCGGCGGGCGTGCAGGGCGGGAAGATCGCTTCGCCGATCATCAACCGGCCGACGTTGACGGGGTGAAAACCGTCGACGTCCTTGTCCGGATCGATGGCGAAAATCACCTTGCTCTCATCGATGTGCTTAGGCAGCGGCAATTGCACGAGGATGCCGTGCAGCGCGGGGTCGGCGTTGAGTTCGGCCACCAGCGCGAGCAGTTCGCGTTCCGTGACCGTGGCGGGCAGGTGGTGATGCACCGAGTACATGCCCAACTGTTCGCACGTGCGGGTTTTGCCTTTCACGTACGACACCGAGGCCGGGTCTTCGCCGACCAAAACCGTGGCGAGGCCGGGCGTGATGCCGTGCTCGTTTTTCAGTTGCGCCACATCGGCCGCGATTTCCTCGCGAATGGACGCCGCCACCTCTTTGCCGCTGATGATTTCGGCCGGCATGATTCCTCCATGCCTTGTCGCGCTTTTCTTGCCGCGTGTGAGGGCTGTTTTATAGCACGAAAACGCCGCTGCTTGTAGACGGCGGGACGGCCGATACCGTCGTTTTCGACAATCCTTGTTATTTCTTGCTTTAGGATTAACTTTCACTACAAGTTGAATTATTCTGGATTATCTAATGATAAACCAAACTGAGCCGAGAATGGATTACTAAACGTTCTTCAGAGGTGAGGAGCTTGACCATGGCTACGAAAAGTAAGGCGACGAGCGCGAAGAAAAAGGTCGTAAAGAAAAAGGTTGTGAAGAAGAAGGTCGTGAAGAAGAAGGCCGCTATGCGGGCCGAGATCAATGGTGATTTCGGAATACAGCGCGACGTGCTGGTTATCGGCGTGGGGACCATCGGCGAGCCCCTCACGCGACTGCTCCTGGAGCACCGCGAAGACTTGGATATCGGCGACGTGTACTTCGCCAAGTTCAACCCGACCGACCTGGGCACCGTCAAGCTCCTGCAGCAAGCAGGCGGCAAGTTCGTCATCTGGAAGGAAACCGAAGCCCACTTCGAACACGTGTTTCGTTACCACGGCTTGTCGATCGACGGCACCATCGAGGACACCTTCAAGAAAGTCTGCGTCGTGGCCGACTGCACCAATCGGGGCAACGCGCTCAAGGAAGATTACTACTCGCGGCTGCGGTATCCGATCGGCTTTCTGGCGCAGGGCAGCGAGGAAGAATTCGGTCACCCCTTCGCCTACGGCGTGAACGATGAAACCTTGGTGCCGGGCGAACACAAATTCATCCAGGTGGTCTCGTGCAACACGCACAATATTCTCTCGTTGCTGCGCGTCGCCGAGGCGGTGGGCGGCGAAATCGTGGCGAGCGATTTCGTGTTGATGCGCCGCATGAACGACATCAGCCAGACCGGCAAGGCGATTCCGTCGCCGAGTGTCGACCAGGTCCGCGGCAAATATCCCGGCTACGGCAGCCACCAGGCCTTCGACGCCGCGCGCGTCGTGCGGACCAAGGGCGTCGAATTGCATGGCCGCATTCACTCGACGGCGCTCAAGCTCGACAACCAACTGATGCACCTGAACCGCTTTCGCGTGCGATTCAAAAAGAAGATCACGCGGCCCGAATTCGTCGAAGCGGTCAACGCGGATCGCTTGTTGTCACTGAGCTATCTGCGCGACATGAATCTCGTGTTCTCCAAAGGCCGCGACCACGGCTTCCACGGCCGAATTTTCAATCAGTCGGTGATAATTCACGACTCCATCGAAGTGTCACCCGACGGACGCGAGGTGTTCGGCGCGTGTTTCACGCCGCAAGACGGCAACAGTCTGTTAACTTCCGTGGCGACGATCGCCTGGTTCTACAATCCGTATACGTACCAGGAAAAGATGAAGTTGTTCTACGAGTACTTGGATCGTTTTCACGTCATTTACGCGTAGAAACGCGCTGCGTCGATCGGCCGAACCGGTTTGACGCGGAGCGCGGATGTGATAGCATTTTCTTAAGGGTCGGCCATACGACGGGAGGATCGTCGTGTTGGAGCTGGCCTTTCGTTGTCGATACGGATCATTGTCGCCGTTCGACACACGCATGAGGGGCTGGTCGCCTGTCCCCACCAACCTGATTTCACCACCGAGATTCACGCGGGATTTTCTAAAAGCGGGCCATCGATAGAGCGGAATTGTGATCGGAGCAATCGGAACGTCACGCTTGCCATGACGTGAGATGCGTGACGGCGGATTTCTACGCAGGCCAGAAGGAGCATGGCGCGATGTTTTTCCCGCCCATTCATGCCGTGGGACCCACGATCCTCGCGTTGGGTCCGCTGCCGTGCGCCGTGTTGCCGCCCGCGCAACCCGCGCCGCGTGTTCTATTGATCGAACAGGACACGCCGTTTCGAACCACGATGCTAGGCTGCTTAGCCGAAGAGTGCATGGCTGTGGATATTGCCGCCGACGAGGCAGGGGGCTTGGCGTTGTTCAATCCGACCCGCCACGCAATCGTCATCATGAACCTGCTGATTCCCGCTTGCGGCTGCTTGAAGATACTGCGCCGTTTGCGTAAGCGCGGAGAGCATACCGTGCTGCTTGCAGTATCGCCGGCCGGCGCCCCCGAACTTGCCGGCGCGGCGTTTTTGGCCGGCGCCTTCGATGTCATCCCGAAACCGTGCTCGGTCGATTACGTCAAAGCCATTGTCCGTAAGGCGCTCGAGCACCGCCGACTCGAACTGCGTCTCTTAGAGCTGGAACGCCTCGTGTCGGACACAAAAAAAGACGACGGTTTCGTTTGAAACCGCCGCCCGCGTTTAGTCATGAAGCCGGGCGCTTCGTGTTTATTTCTTTAGGCGTCGTTCGGGAAGCCCGTGTAGGTCCGGTTCGGACCCGCTTCGATGGCAGCGTTCAAGATCGCATCGGCGTCGGCAGCCGGTGTTTCCTGGAAAGCCCGCGGAGCTTTGTTCATGAATTCAACGATGTTGGCGCTGGTGTTGGCCTCATCGGAGACGTAATTCTGGTCGCCTTCGGCTTCGTAGAAGGGGTCAGAGGGGTAAAATCCGGCGAAAGCGGTGAAAGCGAAAGCCAACACGAACACGGCGGCCAGAAGGATTGTTTTCTTTTTCATTGTTCTTTCCTTTATTTTCTGGTTTTTAGCGACGAACCATTTCTTGCGACTACAATACGATAGTCGAGCCCTGGGCGAAGAACTTACGGCCGCCGATAAACAAAAGTAGTTTGGCTCATTTTCTTCGCTTTGGTGACTTTTCGGCGCTCTGATGAACCCGATGGCTACTTTTTGCATGGAGAATGGCAGATTTTCGTTACCAAGCAGTGGTTTTTTGGTATAAGGATAGCGACGGG
The DNA here is from genome assembly GCA_030765525.1 of Candidatus Lernaella stagnicola. Taxonomy (NCBI): domain Bacteria; phylum Candidatus Lernaellota; class Candidatus Lernaellaia; order Candidatus Lernaellales; family Candidatus Lernaellaceae; genus Candidatus Lernaella; species Candidatus Lernaella stagnicola. The sequence continues at coordinate 62,214 of JAVCCK010000019.1, read as the reverse complement.
CATCGCCGATGCCGCGCTTATTTGCACGGCCGTGTGATCGACGGATAAACTGTTAATTCAACATGTTATGTGGCGCTGTCGCCGTCCGTGGGGTAGTTCGTCCGGGCGTAGCTCACGTGTTGAAAGCGCCTGCCGAATTGGTGTAAAATATGCATCGGTTGTAGAGCGAATTCTCGGTATTCGAACTTTGGTGAGTCGGATTGGACAAATGAAGCGTTTGGCACCCTCCAAAACCGTTTTTCTTTTCGCGTTGGTATTGCTGTTGCTGGCCGCCGCGTGCGGCGAAGAATCCCACGGCGATCACGACAACGCGGCCGAGGCGGGCGACGACGACGCCGCGGGCGTGGGTGACGACGACACCGAGGCGGGCGATGGCGAGTATTATCTGTCCTTCGACCTCACGCCCGGCTCGCGCAACGTGCCTTTCCCGTCGATCATCTTTATGCGTGAATCGAATTCGGCCCCGTCGGGGTACCGGCTTAATACTACTGGACAAATCACGACTTTTCTCGACCCGGTGTTCGAGGCTGCGGGCCTTTTCCTGACCGATATGCTTAAAATGGACGGTTTCGGAGTTACGGCCCCCGTGTGGTTCCATGCCCAGACGCCGCCGAACCCGGCCTACTTGCGCGGTACCGAGATTCCCAACCGCGATGATGCGGTACTCTGCGCTGTCCTGGAAGACGAAAACCACCCCCAACACGGCAAGTTGTGGCCGCTTAAGGTTACTTACCTGTCCGACGTGCAGGTGATCCAGGCCGTGCCGTACCTGCCGTTTGCCGAGAACACGACCTATATGTGCATCGTGCAGAACACCCTTTGCACCGAATTTTGCGATGAATATACGGTCCCCGACCACTTGCAGTACATTATGTCGCCGATACCCGACCCCAGCCACGAAGAATATGACATTCTCGAACCGTATCGCCGCAATCTGGCGCCTTATTTCCAGGAATTCTACGATCAATACGGCCTGAGCCGTAGCCAATTGGCCAGCGCCACGGTGTTCCGGACGCAATGGGTCTCCCACGACCTGACGAGTATTCGCCATCAGCAAAATGAATGGGCGGCCGTTGAACCGCCGAAAATCAGCGGCTGGCGACGTGTGGACACGAAAGACACCCCCGGCGTCGACTCGGTGTGGGAAACGACGTATCAAACCGTCAATTGGCGACACACCGGCACCTTCCGCACCGATGAAAACGGCAACCCGATGCCTGCCGATTGGGAAAAGGTCACGCTGCGCCTGACGCTGCCCAAAGAAACCGAAGAATTCAGCGCTCCGTTTCCGGTTGTGCTCTTCGGACACGGCCTGTTGGGCGACCGCATCCGCAGCACGCCGATTTACGAAACGCTGGCGCGAAATGGTTTCGCCACCGTGGCGATCGATTGGACCTTCCACGGCGACCGCGGGCCGGTGCTGAGTGTCCTACCCGAATTCTTAGGTCTCGTCGGGCGTTTCCTGGCCTTCACACCTGTGCTTTCGCCCCAACGTATGCGCGACAACTACCGCCAGGGAGTGGCCGACATGATGTGGCTGAAGCACGTCGTGCAGCAGTTCGACCGGCTTGACCTGGCCCCCTCGGTCAGCGACGGCGACCAGCGGCCGGATCTAGACGTCGAGACGATCATGTTCGCCGGTATTTCGATGGGCGCGGCGCACGGTACGATCCTCGCGGCTGTCGAGCCCGACATCGATACTTACTGTCTGATGTCGGCCGCCGCGAATTGGCGTAGCTCAGTACTCGACGGCAACATGGACGGCTTCATGGTCGGGGTGATCAGCGCCTTGTTGGATTTCTTCGAATATACATTCCAATTCGAGTATGAAAGCGAAGTCGCGCTGTTCTACCAACTCCAATTAGCCGTGGGGGAAGCGGGAGATCCTTTCGCCTACTCGGCGCATGTGCTGGATGATCCATTCTTCGAACGGCAGAGCGATATCAATTTGCTGCACATGATGCCCGCCGCCGACAATATCACCGGCGCACTGGGGGAGGCGGAACTGGCCCGATCGGTCGGTACGACGCTGATGCGACCCTACGTGTGGCGCATCGATGACATCATGGTCGCCGATACACCCTTCGAAGGGCCGGCGACCTTCCAATACGACACGGACAACCACGTGTTCATGCGCACGCCGGAAGCGGATTTCTTCACCGAAGGGCACCGGCAAATGGGTGCATTCTTCCGAACCGCCTACCAGAAAGGGCGGGCGACGGTGATCAATCCGCTCAACAGGGATTAGTTCGACAGTTCGCTGGTCTCCGGCGCAGGTTCGGCCTCGGCCTCGACCACCCCGTAGTGCATCTCATACACTTCGTGAATGATCGGCACGTTGTTGTGATCCAAGCCACCAACGCCGCGCATGAAACCGTAAGCCCAGTGGCGGCTGCCGGAGGCGAAGTGGAACGAAGCGACGCCCGCCACGATCTTCATGTGTCCCCAGAGATCCAAGGCATCCAGTGAATTGGAATCCATGGCGTGGAAGGCGTCGTGAGCCGCTTCGTCGCGCCGCGTGGTGCCGCTTTTCAACGTGATCAACTGTGCGAAATCGCTTTGCAGTTGCCGGAAGAAATACACGCCGTTGATCGGCTCGCCGCTCACCGGGTCGTAATTCGGGTTGACCGCGTCCTCTTCGGCGACGATTACCGTTTGCGGAATCGAGGAGTCAATGAGCGACGCCCAGTCGCTGGGCTGCGGTCCGGGAATGCCCATCTCCACCCACCAACCGCCGGCGTTGCTCACGTCGCGCATGGCTTCGTAAATACACGCTTCGGGATCCGGCCATAGATTCAGCGGATCCAGGCTCGTGGTCAACGCCGTGGCCAACGCCGCCACACGCCCGCCCATGCTGTAACCGCCGAAAACGATGTGTTCGGGGTCCGCCGCGCCGAGGCGTACGGCTTCGCGCGCCGCTTGCAAGTACGTCATGACGTTATTGAGGATGTTGTGCTCGGAGAAATTGATCGGCACTTCCATGTTCGGGTAGATCACCAGGTAGCCCTTGCTCGCCTGGCGGTAGAAAATCTCTTGTTGGCCTTCGGGATGGTAGGCCGTGAGCATACCGTGACCCCAAACGATCGTCGGGAAGGGGGCGCTGTTGTGCGCGCCGCCTTTCGGAATATAGAAATACGCGGTTTGCCCGCTGCGGCCGCCCGTTTTCTCGTTCGGCAGGTCGATAACCCGCACTTCGACTTCGTAAGGACCGTATTCCATTGCCGGGTTATCGCCCATCGGCAGCGTATAGATACCGTCGCCGTGGTCGTTGTCGATGTTTTCGTTGCTTTGGTCGCCGGGTTGGTCGTCATCGTCGCCGGGCTGATCATCGTCGTCAGCGGGGCCCGCGGCGTCGACCGGGGAGATCGACGCGTCATCGTTGCCGCCTTCGTCGCGGTCGGAAAGCGAACCGCCGCAACCGAAGACAAACAATAAAGCTACAACTGCGGTGATAAATACAAAGATATGTTGGCGTAGCCGTGTCATATGATCTGGTTCCCTTTCCTCACGTTGTTTGACCCGACTACGCGAATGAATGACCATTCAGTTCGTGTAAACAATAAGTCTTTCCGTTCCAATCCACAAGGCCTATTCGTAATAGTTCTTATTGGGACAATTCAACAAGAAGAGGTTATGGGTCAGAAGAAATTCACGTAACGAACGCCGGTCACGACAAACCAGAGCCCAAATCCGATCAACGCCACGCCGCAAAAAGCCAGCAATCCTCGATAGAAGCGATCGCCCATCAAGCGCTTTCCCTTTGTTAGTCCGACGCTGATAAGCGAATACCACACCAAATCGGCCAAAATATGGCCCAAGAAAAAGACCACGACCCCAATCACGCCGAATTCCAACCCAATGACGATGTAAGAAAAGCCGATCGTCGCCCACCAGAGGGTCCAGTAAGGGTTTGAAATCGAAGCTAAAATTCCTGATACGATCGGATGCAGGCGCTTCTCCGGTACCGCCGATTCCGGCTCGAGCGAAAGGTGCGGCGCCGAACGCAGCATCGCCTGGCCCATCCAAAACAACATCCCGCCGCCGGCCAGGGCAATCAGGCCGATGACGAGCTCGTTTTGCAGAAACGACGCCAAACCAAGCGCTATCGCGGCGACCAAGCCGCCTTCCAACATGGCGTGCCCCAACACCATCAACGGCCCGGTCCATGCACCGCGACGGGGGGTTTCGGCGAGGGTCACCGTAAGTAGTGGACCCGGCATGATCGCGCCGGAAAATCCGATCACGAAGGAAGTGAAAAATAAGCCCGCCAGCTTGAGCACCAGTTCCATGACGTTCTCGCTACGTCGCCGTAAAAGTGAATCGGCCGCCGCACATCGTTCGCAGCACCCGCAGGTCGGCAATGTGCTCGGGAGGAACGGCGGTCGGATTTTGGTCCAGCACGACCAGGTCGGCGCGCTTGCCCGGCGTGATGCTTCCCTTGACTCGCTCCTCGCCCTGCAGATACGCCGCGTCGATCGTGTACATGCGAATCGCTTCGGCGGCCGTCAGGCCTTGTTGCGTTTGAAAACCTTCCCGGGTCACGCAGCAAGACAGGGCGCCCAGCACGTCGATGGATTCCACCGGGGCATCCGAAGCGCCGGCCACGCGCACGCCCGCGTCGACCAAGGCCCGCAGCGGATAGACCCATCGGGCGCGTTCGGGTCCGAGGCATTTTTCCAGCCAGTGCTTTTCCGAATGAATGAACATCGGCTGAGTTGAAACCAAGACGCCCAGCCGCGCCATTCGGGCGATCAATTCCGGATTCAGCAGCGAGGCGTGCTCGATGCGGTGACGCGCGTCAGGTCGCGGATGTTCGCGCTGCAGTTTCTCGATGACGTCCAAACATAGCGCCACCGCGCGGTCGCCGATGGCGTGCGCCGCGATTTGCAGGCCGCCGACGTGGGCCAAACGCATGCGGCCGACGATTTCCTCTTCGTCGCACAGCAGAAAGCCGCTTCGCTCGGGCGCGTCGGCGAAGGGCTCGGTCATGTACGCCGTGCGCGAACCGAGGGTGCCGTCCACGATGATCTTGAGTGCGCCGAGGTAGTGCCCGCCGCGCTCTTCCCGGTGCAACGGCGACTGCCGCGCGACTTCGATCTTCGCGAGCGAATCGGCAAAAAGCAGGCCGTAAACGTTTAGCGGCGCCGCCTCGCCAAGCAGCATGGAAAGGCCCATCACGTCCATCGCCCCGGCTTCCCCGGCCGGGCCGTAATCGTCGGTTTGCAGCACCGCGCCGATCGACGTGATGCCCGCCGCCGCCAAGCGACCGAAGGTGTGCCGCGCCCCCTCGACCAGCGATTCGACCGCCGGAAGGGGCGCGCCGGCCTTAGCTATCGTGGCGGCATTTTCCCGGAAGGGTCCCGCGGGAAAGCCCGACGGCTCGCGGTCGATCCGCCCTCCCGGTGGGTCGGGGGTCTCGGCGGTGACGCCGCAGCGGCTGATGGCCTCGGTGTTGGCGATCACGGTGTGTCCGTCATGCTTGATCAGCAGCACCGGCCGGTCGGGGCAGGCGACATCGAGATCGTGGCGGGTCGGCAGGCGGGGTTCGTCCAGGTTCGCTTCGTCGAAGTCGAGGCCGACGATCCACTCGTCCGGTCCCTTTTCGGCCGCGATGACGCGCAGCTTGTCCTGCACCTCGGCCATCGTGCCCGCGCCGCGCAGGTTAAGGTTCATGTCGTAATAGATCAGCACCGTGGGGTGCATATGCGTGTCGATAAAACCGGGCAGCAACGCCGCGCCCCGCAAATCGTGCGTCTCGTCAACGCGACCGAGCGCCCGGCGGCATTCGCTTTCGGACCCCACGGCGATGATGGTTTCATCGGCGATGGCGACCGCGACCGCGTGGGGCTGATGTTCGTCCACGTTGTAGACATCGGCGTTGTACAAGAGGTGATTCATGCTTTCTCCCGGCTGCGCCGCGATGAAACCATCATTGTAAGCTCGAACCGGCGGCGGTCAATGTTTTCTTGCGATACGGCGCGTGCTAGCTTACAGTCGTGAGCGCCGAAAACCGGGGGGGGAATCATGTCCGACAGCAAATCCCGCGTCGTGCGACGCCGCAAGAAGAAAGAGCCGCCCGCGCCGGCGGTCGAGACGAAAGATCTGACCGCGCCGCCCGTGGGCGAGAAAGCGCCGCCCGCACCGCCGGTCGGAAAGAAAGACATGTCGGCCTATATCGATCACGAGGCGATGACCGACACCAACTTGTCGGATAAACCGCGTGGGAGCGCGGCCGGCAAACGCAAGGGTGTGGTGCCGCCGCGGCGGGACTACAAACTCATCGACGGCATCGATCCCTTCGCGCTTTTCGCGGCCTATCATCTTGGGCTGACGGCGGCCGACGGCTACCGCCCGCAAAACATCCACGATTTAGGACGCCGCTTCCGTACGACGCCCGAACGCATCAACGCGGCGCTCAAGGCTTACGAGATCGATTCCGAGACGGTGTTGAATACCGATTTCGACCTCAGCATGGCCGAATACGATATTCGGGTGGCGCCGACGGGAATCAGCCGCACCGAACTGGCGCGTCAACTCTACGAGGATTTCCGCGACTCGCCGCGCGTGGCCCGGGACTGGGGCGCCGAATTGGCCGCCGACGCCGCGTACAACGATCGCATTTTCAGGAAATTGAAATAGATCACTTGCCGCTTAAGAAGTCGATGACGGCCGGGTTGACCACCTCGGGCCGTTCGGCCTGCACCATGTGACCGCAGTCGTCGATCACCAGCAATTCCGAATCGGGCACCAGCGCGTGCAGGCGTTCGCCGAATTCCAGCGGGATCCACGGGTCCTGCTTGCCCCAAATGATCAGCATGGGGCGCTTGATCGTGTCGTAGTTGGCGACCATGCGCGCGAACTCGGGCGAGAAGAAATCGCTCATCAACCGGCGTATGAACTGGTTGAAACCGGGCTTGGTAAGCGGCCGCGTGTATTCATCCACGAAGGTCTTGGTCAGGAAATCGCGCTGCACGGTGATTTTTTTCAGCGAGTTTTCCACCGTCCAGCGACCGTTTACCTCGGCCAGGACGGCGCCGAGACCCGGCGTGGTGAGCATTCGCAGGACGAGGGGGACTTCCTGGTCGAAACTTGCCGGGTCCAAGACGACGGAGCGCTTGATGCGGTCGGGGTGTTTCCAAGTCAGGTACAGTGTCAGCCCGCCGCCCATCGAAACGCCCACGACGTTGAACTTATCGAGTTTTAGGTGATCCGCCAATTGCAGCACCGCGCCGGCAATATTCTCCACGCTTGCAGCGTAATTTTTGGGCGGGACACCGGAAAAGCCTTGCCCCGGCAGGTCGACCAGGATCACCCGGAAACCCGCGTCGACAATCGGTTGCGCATTTCGTTTCCACGAATACGTGTTGGCGGCGAAGCCGTGCAGCAAAAAGACCGGCTCGCCGCGTCCGATGTCGATGTAGTGGAGCTTGTAGCCGTCCAAGGCAAGATCGTGCCGGTGCGGGCCGACGTAGGCGTTCCATTCCTTGTCGGCGACCTTGCTGTCGGCCAAACAACCAACCAGAGAAATCGCCACCGTGAGAATGAGCAGACGAACCAAAGAGCGCGGGAGGTAGTGCATGTTGTTCCTCGACAGGAATTATCGTTTCGACAATGTGCTGGTGATGTGCTTCTTGATCAGCGCGATGTTCTTCTCCACCGGCTGCAACGTATCGATGGCCAGAAAGGGATACGGATTCGCATCCCAGTTTTCCATGAGTTGGTCGTAAGTTTCCGCGCGGGCGTCGGACTCGGGACTAAAGCGTGTGCGAATGCGCGAGATCGCCGTCTCCCGGTCGCATTGGCATTCCACGAAAAACAGCGGCGTGTCGATGCGGCCGGCCAGTTCCACGATTTGCTTGCGCAGCATATTGCGCGTGAAAGTACTGTCGATCACCACGTCAATGCCGTATTCGTGCACCAATTCGATGATGTAAAACAGCGCCCGGTAAATCATCGCGCGCTCTTCGAAGGTATAGGTTGGATTGGGCAGGATGCGGCGCCGCACCACGTCCGTGCCCAGCGAAGGACAGTCCAGTTGGCGGGCCAGGGCGCGACCGACGGTCGTTTTACCCGTGCCGGGCAAGCCGTAACAAACGACGATCATTTCTCTCGCTCCAAACCGATGACGTATGAGAGTGTGCCGCTAACGGGCAGGCGACTGTAGCAGAGACTCGCCCCCCGCATCAATATCTGCGCCGGTCGCCGCCTCACTTGGTGACGCGGTCTTCCTCGTCGGCCTTCTTCAAGCAGGCTTCCAGTTGCGCACAGTCGTCCTTATGCTGCTCGCAGTCCTGATATTTGGTGGGAATCTTGTCTGCTTTGCAGGCTTCCTTGCAGTCGCTTACGCACACATCGGCTTTCTTGTAATCGTTGTAACGGCACTTGGTGACAAAGGGACATAGCCGGCCGCAAAGCTGCATGCACGCATCGCCTTTCAGCGGGTGTTGCATCTTTAACTCTTCGGGAGGCGTCGTCGCCGGCACTCCTCCCGGCGGCGGTGGTGGGCTTCCCGGCCCCGCCCCCACGCCGGGCGGTTGCGGTTGTCCGGTGGGCGTCGATGATTTTTCCGTACAGCCCGCAAAGAATATCAAACCGAACGCCAACGCCATGACCACAAAAACAAATCGCGTGCGTTTCAACGTGATACCTCCTGCATTGCGTTGCGCCTCAAAATAGATAGTTATGCCCCGCCTTGCAAGGTAAGCACACAGATGCCGTTGCGACCGAGCGCGTCGGGTTTATAATCATCACACATAACCACCAAACCAAGCAGGACGGGTCCACCCACGTGAAACGTCTGATTGCCTTTCTCATCCTGGCCGCCGTGCCGGTGTTGTTGACCGCCGTGGACTGGATCGAAATCCTGCGCGTGCACGCGGCGCCGGGTGACCTGCCGGCCCGAATCGACGGTCAGGGAGAGCGGGCGGGGATGGTGCTGGTATCAGCCGGTTCCTTTGTCATGGGCGGCAACGACAACCCCGATCAAATGCCGATCCGCCGCCGATGGCTGCCCGTCTTTTGGATCGATTGCATGGAAGTCACCGCGGCTGAGTTCGACGCTTTCCTGCGACAACAAGACGCTCCGCCGCCCGGTCCGCCGCTGTGGACCGAAGCCGGGCTGCGACCCGAACTGGGCGAGCACCCCGCGTACCCGGTCACCTGGGAACAAGCCGACGCCTACTGCCGTGCTCGAGGCAAACGCTTGCCCACCGAAGCTGAATGGGAAAAAGCGGCCCGCGGTCCCGGCGGCCTGGCTTATCCGTGGGGCGATGGATTCGACACGAATCGCGTCAATGACCGCGCCGCTACCGTGGGATTGCCGGTCAAGTCGCAACCCGTCGGCGCGTTCCCCGAAGGCGGGTCGGTGTACGGCGCGCTGGACATGGCCGGTAACATTCGCGAGTGGGTCGCCGACCCATACGAACCCGACGCGTACAAGGAGCACCGCTTCACATTGCCCGTGCCTTGGATCGACCGACTCCACGTGCTGCGCGGCGGGTCGTTTATGTCCAGCCCCGATAAGCTGACGACCTTCAATCGCTCGCATTCCGATTTGGACGCAACCAACGCCGATCAAGGATTCCGCTGTGCCGCCGGCCGGTGACCAGGGACCGCGCTACGGGCGGCACGTACTGATCGCCGCTCTGGGCTGCATGGCCGTCGTGCTGGCGGTCAATTTGTGGGTGCACGATGTGCCGTGGGGGTTGGAGCATGACGGGCTGTTCCTGGTCGACACCGACCACGCGGATTGGGAAGCCCGGCAGCGGCCGGTCGGCTACGTTCTGTTGCTGCGGGCTGCGGCGCTGCTGTTCGGTTCCGCCTTTCGCGCCGGACACGTGCTGGCTGCGTTGTTTACGGCGGGATTCGTTTGGAGCGCCTACCGGCTGAGTTGGCGTTTGTTTCGACGCGAGGACGCCGCGCTGTTTTCAGCCGCCGCCCTATTGGTTTTTCCGCGCTTCCTGTTTTCCGCGTTGCTCGCCAACCATGATGCCGCTTTTGCCTTTTGCGGCGCCATGGCCCTGGCTGAGTTGTTCCCCGACGCCGACCCGGCGCGACCGCCACGACCGGTGCGTTTAGGTTTGTGGCTGGCCGCGGCTTACTTGGTCAAGGTCCTCGGACTCTTCCTGTTTATCGGGGCGTTGGCGCTGCTGTTGTTCGAGCGACGTTGGCGCCCGCGTCGCGCGTTGCTCTGGCGCGTGTTGGCGGCGTTTGTTTTGCCCATTCTCTTAGTGAAGCTACTCGGCACGCTGGGTAGCGACGGGGGCGGCGGCGGCCTTCTCCTCGCCGGGTTCCATTCGGCGTTCAACCTTGTCACGATCTTGCTGCAATTGCCGCCGGAATGGGTGGACCAAGCCGGTCCGGGCCTCGTGCTGGTCACGATCGTGTTTCGCGCCGCGGCGGCGGCGCTGGAATGGCTGGCCGAACTGCCGATTCTCTTTACGCCGCTTTTGCCGGTCGCGGCCTTGGTCGTCGCCTTCGACCGTCGCCAACCCGAACGCGCCGTGCGAGTGCGCCGCATGCTTGTCCTGCTGGCGATTTTCGTTTTATGCCTCGTGTTCACCGCGTGGCGCGGCGATGAACAGGCGCGGTATTTCCTGCCCTTCGCCCCGCTGTTGCTCGGCGCTCTTTTCGTCGCGGTGACCGACGCCGTCACCGACCCGGGCCCGCGGCCGCGCTTGCGTCGCGCATTGGGAGCCTTGGTGCTCGTTTTGGCGCTTACCGGTCTGGCATGGAAAGCGGCGCCGCCCTTTGCCCGGGATTGGCGTTACTACGATTGGCAAAGTCAGGGCGACCGCCGTCTGTTGACGCGCGCCGAATCAGCCGCCGCCGTCGATCGCTTGCACGCCGAGTTCGGAGAGGGAACGCTCTTTGCCACCAACAATCCGGCCTTCGGTTTGGAAGATCCTCACCTGATTCACTATGATTGGTATTTCGAGGATCGTTCCATCCCCTCCAACGATCAGTCACAGAAGGGGCAGGGGTTTTACCGCGCCGATTTGACGACCTTCTTGTGCCGCGTTCCGGCAACCGCTTTTCTGTATGACAGCACCGACCGCATCATTCGACTGCATCGCACGGACGATCCGTCGCGCGAGGCCGCCCAATCCTGGCTGCTGCAACCGGCGGCGAAAGTTGGACCGGTCGTGTTGTATCGGGTCAACCGCGGTGCCTGCGACAAAGCGCTTACCCCGCCGGGCAAACCGGTGGAACCTCAGGGGCCGCCGCCTTCGTCGGTCGCGCCGCCGTTGTCGCCGCTGGACCAAAGCGCTCCGGCTCCGAATTAGTTCGCTTGTCACCCCACAGCGCATTTGCTACCGTTAGCGCTGCAAAAAGTAAGTCTTTTCGTGATGATGCGAGTAGCTTGCGGCAAGTAAAACGATCCGGCAGCGGAACCTCGTCGACGTGTTTCGCAGTGTCGCTGCTTGCGTCACCGGTCGTCGGCGGTAACGGCTGAATGGAAAAAAACGCGACATGATCCCTCCTCAAGGCAAACCGACCATTCTGCTGGCGAAACCGGCCCCCGGGTATCATGCCTGGCCGATTGCGGACGATTTCTGCCGCCACTTGTATCGTTGCCCCGCCGCGACCTTTCCCGCCCTGGCCGGCGCCGTGCCGCGCGAAGGCGTAGCGTTCTATGATGGCGTTTTCGAACCCGGCGCCACGCCGGAAGCGCTCGGACGCCTGGCCGCCGATTTTCCGATCGTCGCCTTGGGCGTGGTCTCGCCGGTCACCGCGCTGAACACCCACATGCAAATCCGCGCCATCCGCCAACTGGCGCCCCGCACCAAAATCATCATGGGCGGGCACCATGCCACGATGTTTGCCGAGCGTTGGTTGGAACACGGCGTGGATGCCGTCGTTCGCCAAGAAGGGGAACAAGCTTTCGCCGAATTGACCCAGCGCTATCTGGCGGGAGAGTCGCCGGCGGGCATCGCCGGGGTTACGTGGCGCGACGGCGAACGCACCGTGGTCGAGGCCGACCGCGAGTTTGTTCATTCGTTGGACGATCTGCCGTTGCCGCGATGGGATGTTGTGGATTTCTCTCTCTACGACTTGGGCATGGCACCGCACGGCCGTTCCGCCTCGTTGGAAACGGCTCGCGGTTGCGGCCACGGTTGCACGTTTTGCTGCGTGAGTACGATGTGGCGTCGTCGCCAGCGTTTCAAGAGCGCCGCGCGCGTCGCGGAAGAACTGCGCGACCTGCACGCGCGTGGCGTGCGGCAGTTGCTCATTGCCGACGACAATTTCGGTGCACACCGCGAGCGCGACAAAGAAATATTTGAGCAGACAAAAAATCTCGACATGGCTATGTGGGCGCTCATTCGCCCCGAAACGATCTATCGCTATCCCGATTGGGTCGACGCCGCCGCGGCCGGGGGCCTGAAGATGGCATTGGTCGGCTTCGAGAATCTCGACCAACGAATGCTGCAGGATTTCGACAAAGACGTCGGCCTTGGTTTGCCTGAATACCGCGAGGTGTACCGTCGTCTTCGCGCCCACGGAGTGTTCGTCTACGGCTTGTTTGTCCGCGACTACGATTTCACCGATCACGATGTTTGGCCCTATCGCGGATTGTTCCAGGTGGCGGATATGACGACCCACTGCCGCTATATCCCGATGCCGGGCGTCCCTGCCGCCGACACCCTGATCCAAGAGGGCTACGAAATGCGGGATATGTTCTATCACAACCGTTTCATCCCGGCGTTTCGGCATCACACCCGGATACAAAAAAGCCGCTTTGCCGGCGCGGCGCTGCTGGCCCTGATCCACCCCCGCAATTTCTGGAAAATGTGGCGCGGCGATTACGTGGCGCGCACCTTCTTCCGCCGCGTGTACGGCGGCATTCTTAAAGACTTGTTGAACATGCGCTGGAAGCACATGAAAATCCTCAGCGTCTGGCTGCACCGCAACTGGTCGCCGCAAAAGCGGCAGGATGCCACCGTGCGCCTGGCGCTCGACGACAAGCCGTAGGCGGGGTCCATGCTTGCCTACGAAAAAGCCGCCGCGTTTCTCGCCGGATTGACGCGACGTCGCAGCCGCCGCCCGCGCGATCTACAGGTCGAGTTCACCAACGTATGCGACTGGCATTGCGGCTTCTGCCTGCGCCGCGAAAACGGCGCCCCGGAGCGGCACATGTCCGACGAGGTCGTGGCAGCTCTGGCGCGCAACCTCGACGGCGTCCGACACCTGGGACTCTGCGGCTGGGGCGAGACGCTGCTGCACCCGCGCCTGCTGGAGTCGATCGCCGCGTTTCGTACCGCCGCGCCCCGCACAAAGCTGCGCCTGACGACCAACGGCGAAGGTCTAACGCCCGAGTTGGTGCGCGAACTGGCGCAGCTCGGTGTCGCCGCCGTCTCCCTGTCGCTGGATGCGGTGGACGGCGAGGCCGGTACGGGCCACCCCGCTTCCGCCAAAACACTGGCCAACTTGCGCGCCTTCGCCGACGCCCGCCGGGGTTCGCAACTGCGCCTGGTGATGCAAACGACGATGCGTCCCGGCGCCGCCGATCAAATCGCCGCGGTGGTCGAATTGGCCGGTCGGACCGGCGTCGATATCGTCAACTTGCTGCGTCTGGATACCGGGTTCACGACCGGCGTGGCCCGAGCCGGACCCGATGAGGAAATCGCCATCATCCACGCCGCGCGGCGGGCCGCCAAGGGTCGCACGCGCGTTCTGGCGATCAACGCTCCGTCCTGGCCGTTGCGGCTGGCCACACACGGCGACCGCTTGTGTTTGCGCTCGCTTTTTCACGCGTATATCGATGTGGACGGCAACGTCACGCCGTGCTGTAGGCTCCGCAGCGTGACGTTCGGTAATCTTACTGAGACGCCGCTCATCGACATCTGGCGTTCGCCCGAGTTCCGACGCTTTTTCGCCGATCCGCCCAACGCGTGCCGCCAATGCGACATTTTCACCGGCGAACAGAAACCGGCCGGTCGTGATATCCTAGGGTAATCAAGTGGTGACGGGTTTTCGCCGATGATCCGTTTACCCGGCGCGGGTCGGACACGTCTCTTGTGTCTCGCGTCGGAGTCGCCGGAGGATGCGTGAGCCGCAACCGAAATCTCTTCCTGGCCTTGCTGGCCATCGAAATGGGCGCGATCGACGCCACCCGGGCCAAGGAATACGCCGCCCGGATGACCGCCGCCGGTCCGGCCGATTTTCTCGAGGTGCTCGTGGCCGAGGGCGCGATCTCCACCGCCCAGCGTGACATCCTCGACATGATGGCCCGCGAATTGTACGAGGCTCGCATTCAAGCCCAGATCGATTCAACGCCCTCCCTTCTAGCCGGACTGTCCGACGACTCGACGGCGGCCGATTCCGAGGATGAAGCGTTGCTGCCCGCCACGCCCGAGGCGGCGGGTCGCTACGTGTTTCGAGCGCCGGACAAGAATGCGGCGGAAATCGGGCGCGGTGCGCTGGGGCGGGTACTGGTGGCGTTCGACGACCACCTGGCGCGCGAAGTGGCCGTCAAGGAACTGCTGCCCTTTGTTGAGCCGGACGACGCGTCGGACTCCGAATACGAACAGCTCCAACGCGTGGCCTTGGCCCGCACGGCCCGCTTTCTGCGTGAGGCGCGCGTCACCGGGCAACTCGAGCACCCCAGCATCGTCCCGGTTTACGAAATCGGCCGCCGCGACGACGGCACCTTCTACTACACCATGAAGCTCGTGCGTGGCGACACCTTGGACGAAGCGCTCGCCGCCTGCCGCAATCTCGACGACCGCCTGCAGTTGTTGGGGCACTTTGAAGACGTTTGCCAAGCGCTCGCCTACGCGCACTCGCGTGGCGTGATCCACCGCGACGTCAAGCCGAGCAACATCATGCTTGGCCGCTTCGGAGTGACCGTCGTGCTCGATTGGGGCTTGGCCAAAGTGCGCGGTCAGCGCGACGATCGCGGCCTGGAAATCGAACGCAGCGTCGAGCAGTTGCGCGTCGCCGGCCACACGGTCGTCGGCCAGGCGATCGGCACGCCGACCTACATGAGTCCCGAGCAAGCCGAAGGCCTCATCGAGCAGATCGACGAGCGCTCGGACGTCTGGTCGCTCGGGGCGGTGCTCTACAAAATCCTCACCGGCAGCAGCCCCTTCGAAGGGCGCGTGCCCAGCGAGATCATCGACCGGGTTAAAAGCGAAACCGTGCGGCCCGTGCGCGAAGTGTGCGCCGAAGCCCCGCCGGATTTGGCCGCGGTGGCCGAAAAGGCGTTGTGTCGCGACCCCGGTGAGCGCTACGAAACCGCGGGCGAACTTGCCGAAGAGGTGCACGCCTTTCGCGCCGGTCACCGCATCGCCGCCTACGAATACGGTTCGCTGGAACTCCTGCGCCGCTTCGTGAGAAAAAACAAAGCGCTCAGCGCATTGATCGCGCTGCTTGCCGTGACGCTGGTTGTCGGCTCGGCGCTCGTCTGGCGTGCTTACGGCGCGGCGCGCACGGCGCTGGAAACGGCGGAACGAAACGAGCGCGAAGTCCACTTCAACATCGCCAACTTCCTGTCCGAAAAGGCGCTGGAAGCGTTCGGCCGCCGCGACTTCCTGGTGGCCAAGGTGTTTTCCGCCGCGTCGCTGGTTCACAACCCCTACAATCCTTTCGGCCCCTACCGCTACCCGCAGTTGTCGAACATGGAGCAAACCGACGCCGCGTTGCGCGTCTCGCCGTCGCACTCCGTGCTGTATCAAGCCGCGGTGCATGGATATTTGAGTTTCGATGACGTTCTGGTCGGCCACACCGACAATGTCACCGCCGTGGCCTATTCGCCCGACGGCTCACTGCTCGCCTCGGCGGGCGGCGATAAAGTGATTCGAATCTGGCACGCCCGCTTCCATCGCCCGATCCGCGTTCTGACCGGCCATGCCGACAGCGTGCGCGACGTCGCTTTTTTTGCCGGCGGAACGCGACTGATCTCGGCCGGTCGTGACGGCGTCTTGATCGTGTGGAACCCCCAAACCGGCGAGAGACTCGGCACTTTGACCGGTCACGTCGGCGAAGTGCGGGCCGTCGCGGTTTCTCCGAAGGGCGACGTGGCCGCTTCGGTCGGGCGTGACAAAACCCTGCGCCTGTGGAACCTCGCCGACGGCGTCGCCGTGGCCACTTGGGACGACCACCAAGGCGTCGTGGAAGACGTCACCTTCTCCCCCGATGGGCGCTGGCTGGCCACAGTCGGTCGCGACAAAACCATTCGCCTGCGTGACGCCGTCACCGGCCGCACTGTCGCCGTGTTGCGCGGTCACGACGACGAAATCACCGCCGCCGCCTTCACCCCCGACAGCAAAATCCTGGCGACCGGCGCCTGGGACGCCAAGGTCCATTTGTGGGATGTGGAGACACGCCGCCGCATCGGCACCTTGGAAGGACACACCGACGGCGTGCGCGGCTTGGCTTTCTCCGCCGACGGTCGCCGGCTGGTGACCGCCGGTTGGGACAAAACGCTGAAATTGTGGGACGTGCCGCAACGCCGACTGATCGAAACGGTCGTCGGTCACGCCGACGGGGTTTTTGCCGTCGCGTTTGAACCGGGCGACGAGCACATCGTCTCGGCCAGCGGAGACAAAACGATCAAGGTGTGGCGCGTCGCGCGGCTCAACATGGTCAAAACCCTGCACGGTCACGACGATCGCATCGTTTCGTTTTCCTTCTCGCCCGATGGCGCCTTGCTCGCCTCGGCGTCGTGGGACAACACCTTGAAACTGTGGGACATGGAAACCGGTAAGCTGCGCGCCGACGTTCCCGCTCACGAACAGGGCGTGCTTTCGGTTTGCTTTTCGCCCGACGGCACTACCTTCGCCACGGCCGGCGGCGACCGCACGATCAAGCTCTGGCGACTCGACACGCTTCAACCCATCGCAACGTTGACCGGCCACGAAGGCGCGATCCGTTCGCTGGCCTTTTCGCCCGACGGACTTCTGCTTGCGTCGGCCGGGCGCGACAAAACCGTGCGCTTGTGGGACGTGCAAACCGCGCGGCCTCTCGCCACGTTCACTGACGCCAAGGATATCGTTTGGACCATCGATTTTTCGCCCGACGGGCGCTACGTCGCGGGCGCGGCATTCGATAAAACGGTGCGCTTGTGGGATGTCGAAAAACGGACCCTGGCGCGCACCCTCGAGGGGCACACTCATTGGGTGTCCGGCGTGAGCTTCTCACCGGACGGCCAGGTCCTTGCGTCCTCCGGGCGCGACAAGACCGTGCGACTCTGGCGCGTTGAAACCGGTGAGCCGCTTGCGGTCATCACCGGGCACAACGAGTGGGTTAACTACGTGGAGTTCTCGCCCGACGGCCGGCGGCTGCTTACCGGCAGCGACGACCGCACCGCGCGTCTTTGGGACGCCGACACCGGCTGCTTATTACAGACGATTCGGGTATCCTACGAAGTGGCGAGCATTGCTTTTACGCCCCGCGGTGACGCATTCGCCGTCGACGACAAAGAAGACATCATCGTGTATCCCATCGATTTCGATTACTGGCATCGCGACCCCGAAGGCTTGTTGCGGCAGGCCGAAAGTGAGGCGGGCGCGCACTTGAATGGTTCGGATTTAGCGCCGTGGACCGAGCGCGTGGTTAAGCGCGCTCCGTAACCGGGGATTCGGAGGCGAAGATGGACGACCCCACACGTCCGCAGGAAATCCAGGAACCAACCGGCGACTCCGCCAACTCAGGCTATGCTTGTCTCGTGATGGTTTACGGCGAGTATCCGGGACGCCGGTATCTGATCGAAGAGGAATCGCTTTTAGCCGGCCGCGCCCCGGACTGCGATATCCACCTGGCCGACGCCTCGGTTTCGCGGCATCACTGTCGCTTCGAACCGGAACCCGAAGGCGTGTCCATCGTCGATTTGGAGTCGACGAACATCACGCTCGTCAACGGCACGCCGATCGCGCGGCAGCGTTTGGCGGACGGCGACCGCATCGCCATCGGGCGAAGCCTCTTCAAGTTCCTGCACAACGACAACATCGAGACGTCCTACCACGCCGTGATCGTTCGCGTCATGACCACCGATCCGCTCACCGGCGCGTTTAACCGGTCGCATTTCAAAAAAGAAATCGGGCACGGCTTGTACCGGCTCAAACGCTACAAACGGCCCATCACTTTGGTGTTCATGGATCTCGACCGCTTCCAAAACATCAACGATCGTTTCGGCGAACTCGCCGGCGACCGCGTGCTGACCCAACTGGGCAATCTGGTGTTCGGGGCACTTCGCGCGGGCGACGTGTTCTGCCGGTGGGGCGGCGAGAAATTCGCGGTGCTGCTCCCCGAGACGACCATGACCGGGGCGATCGCCATTGCCGAGCGCTTGCGCCAGCGTGTCGAAAGCACCCACTTTTCTTTCGAAGAACAAGCGATTTCCGTGACTCTTTCCATGGGCCTGGCCGAAGCGAACGGCGAGAACGTGTCGGCCGAGGCGTGGATCGCCGAAGCCGACCGCCGCCTCGACGAAGCCAAAGCTGCCGGCCGAAACTGCGTGAGACCCGTTCGCGACGATACCTGAACGCTGCCTCTGGCGTCTTGGGACACAATGCTTATCATGTTGCTCCGGCTTGTATGCGAGGATCCGCGTGATTCGAAGGATACGTGATGAAACACCGTTTGATTGTTTTAATCCTCCTGCTTTCGTTGGTGATCGCGGCCGGTTCCGCGATGGCCGCAGATCGTGAAGTTAGGCTGCACGCGCGGCACTTCACCCCCACATCACTCGACGTCGACGCCGCCCTGTCGCAATTCTCCGGTCGCCATGCCTTTGTGCAATTCGACCGGTTACCCAACGCGGCAACCCGGGACCAGCTCGCGGCGCGTGGGCTTCGTCTGTTGCGTTCCGTCGGCGGCAACGCGTACATCGCGGCTGTCGCGGCCGAGGTCTCCCTACCCAAAAGCGACCGCGCGACGTTGCGGTGGGTGGGTGAAATCCGCGCGTCGGACAAGTTGCACACCGCCGTTCGAGAGGGACGTTTCGCCCCACATAGCGACGCCGGATTCGGTCGCCGGGTGGTGGACGTCGGTTTTCATTTGGATGTCGGCCGCACGGCGGCTGAACGGGTCCTCGCCGACTTCGACGCCGAACAACACGACTACGCCACGCTGACCAACTCCTTTATCGTCACGCTCGACGCGGCGGAAATCGAAAACCTGGCCGCGCGTGACCAGGTCGTGTGGGTCGCCGAGGCCGGACCGGCGTTGGCTCCCATGATGAACACGGCGCGCGTCACTACCGGGGCCGACATCGCGCAAGAGCCGCCGTATTCGGTGAGCGGCGCGGGCGTGAAAGCGTTCGTGCTCGACGGAGGCTCCCCGGCCACCGGCGCCAACGCGCACCCGGATCTCGCCGGTCGCGTGACGACCAGCGGCTTCTCCATGCCGGATATCATCGGCCACGCCACGCACGTTTCCTGCACGATCGCCGGCGACGGCACGGCGTCGGACGGCTTCTGGCGCGGGATGGCTCCCGAGGCGGAGATCATCTCCACGACGATCCTGCCGATACCCACGTTACCGCCGTTGTACAACCAACCCGGCAACATGGAGAGCGCCTACCGCGACGCCATCGCCGCGGGCGCGTCGGTGTCCAACAATTCCATCGGTTCGAACATCTCCCAACTCGGGTCGATCTTTTGCGACAAGGAAGGCGACTACGAGCGTACCGCGCAGTTGATCGACGGCATCATCGGCGAAGCCTTCGGCCGCATCACGATCGTGTGGGCCAACGGCAACGAGCGCGGCAACAACGACGGCGCTTGTGGGAACGCCTACTACACTACCGCGCCGCCCGCGACGGCCAAGAATTCCATCACTGTGGGCGCGGTCAACAAAGAAGACCAATCCATGACGCCCTTCTCCAGTTGGGGGCCGACCGACGACGGCCGTATGCGACCGGACATCAGCGCGCCGGGCTGCTCGGTTACCGGCGGCTTGGTCAGTTGCAGCGGACCCTTTTCCGGACCCGACACGGACTACATGTCGATGTGCGGCACGAGCATGGCTTCGCCCGTCGTCACCGGTTCCGTCGCGTTGGCGCAGGAATACTGGCGCCGGCAAATCGGCGGCGAAGATGCGTGGGCCTCGACGATGAAAGCGCTGTTCATTCATGGCGCCACCGAGTTGGGACAGCCGGGACCGGACTACCAATACGGTTTCGGCGGGCTGGACGTGCCCGCGACCCTCGATTTGATCGACGGTGCGTTGATCGTTGAAGAATCGCTCGATCAAGGCGGAGAGTACCGGTTGCAACTCGAGCCCACCGGCGACCCGATCAAAGTGACCTTGGCGTGGACTGACGTTGCCGGCTCGCTGCTGGCGGAGCGCACGCTGGTCAACGATCTAGACCTGACGTTGGTGGCCGCGGACGGGACCATCCTGCCGTGGACGCTCGATCCGGCCAATCCCGGCGACCTGGCGACGCGGGCCGTGAACGAGCGCGATCCGGTCGAGCAGATCACCTTCGACCTCGACGGCAAAGCGCCCGTCGAGATCGTCGTGACGGCTGCGGGCGTGCCCGAGGGGCCGCAGCGTTTTTCGTTGGTGATTACCGGCCTGGAGGACGCAGCGCCCGGCGATGACGACTCTGCCGGCGATGACGATTCCGGCGACGACGATTCCGGCGACGACGATTCCGGCGACGATGACGCGACCGGCGGCAACCCCGCCGATGACGATGACGACGATAACGACGGCGGCGGCTGCGGCTGCTGATTTACGCGGGATGAAAACAAGGCGGCCTGGAAACGGGCCGCCTTTTTTGTATGCGGGGCTCTTATTTCAGATCAAACGCGCTTTGGTCGTAGGGGCCGTTGAGGGTCAGCTCGGTGATTTCATAGCGCGAATGCAGACGGCCTTCAAAATCGTACAACTCAGTGAGCAGCGGCAAATCGTGCTCCGGGCTGAAGCCGAGAATCGTGCGCGAGTACTCGAGGCCGTCGGCGGCATTGGGCGACAGGCGGGTCTCGAACAGATGAACTTGCGCGCCGCTGGGCCGGGTGACGACGCCGCGGTCGGTCACGGAAAGTTTGGCCAACGCCTCGGCGCGCTTGTGGACTCTGATCATCCGCCCCAGAAGAAAGCCGATGCCGTATTCGTGAATGCGGAAATGATGCGGGTAAAACTTGTCGACGATGTAGGAATAGTATCCCAGGTGTTGCACGCCGATGAGCTTCAGTTTGCCGGTACCGATGGCGCGGAACTTGTCTTCGCCGTCGCGTTCGGCGATGTGCGAGGCGACCAGGCCGTTGTACCGTCCGCCCTTGTGCCACTGGTAGGCGAAGCTCTTGGACTCCTTGACGATCAGGAAGTGGATGAATTCCTTTTCGTTCAATTTCCCTTTGACCCGTTCCTGTGCTTCGATCTCCCCTTCGAAGTGTTTTACGCGGGCGTAGGATTGCTCCGCCTTGGCCAGAACCGTTTTGAATGTCGTCAACGGATCTTCGTCCGCGGTCGCGCTCGCGGCGAAAATCAACAAGCCAATGAGCAACAACAACGCCGTGGAAAAACAAGTTGTACGCAACACCATGAACGAATCCTTTCAACAAAAAACAATTTGGCAAACGATTAAACAACCGGGCGAGAATTGCAAGGCGCGCGAGGTGAAAACATTCGTATCGCCGCCTGCCGCTTGACCTGCCGGGCGATTTTTGGCTTGGTACCTATAAGTCAAAAAGGAAAGAGAGGCGCCGATGCATCGAATTCTATTCGTTGTTATTTCGTTGTTGCTGCTTCCCGACGCGGCCTGGGCGAAAGCGTCGATCATTGTGTTGGGGCGGGGCGGTTCCACGGCGAACGACATCGCCATGGAGGAAGCGGAACACCAGTTGCGGCGACTCGATAAATGGCAGGTGCTCCCGCCGCCGGCGGTGAAGATGAAACTGCGCGCCAAGGGCATCACAATCCGACCCGGCTATTCTCTCACCGAGGCCGGGGATGCGGCGCGCGCCGTGGAAAGCGATTATCTGTTGTGGGTTGATGGGTGGGACGAGAAGCGTACGCATTTCGCGGTCGTCTTTGTGGACCTGCGCCGCGATGAACTTTCCTCCCGACGCGCTGCGGGCGTGCTGCACCTCGAGTCCGACTTCCTGCGGTCGATGTTCGTCAAAGGCGTTGTGACCACGGCGGCGATGGGTCGCACGCTCGCGCCGCCTGCGGAATCCTATACGCCGCCGAAAATCGCCGGCAAAACGGACTGGGGAATCTGGTCGCGAAGCAAGACCACGCCCGACTTCAACGTGGCGTCGCTGCTCATCGCGGTGGATGAAAAGGGCAAGGTGCGCGACGCCTTTTTGCTCGAGACCTCCTGGCCCAACTACGGCAAGCGGGCGCTGGAAGTCATCGGCAAGTATAAATTCGATGCCGCGCAACGGGACGGCGAGGCTTGCTGCGCCTACGGCCTCATCAACACGTATTCGAAAAACAGTCGTAAAAAAGGCCAACCGCGTGTCGGCGCCAACCAAATTTGGGCCAGCGTCTTTTTGGAAACGCTCGCCGAGTAAGGCGCGCTACTCGATCTCGAAATACGCCATCACCTGCTCGCCCCAATGGTTGTCGCGGAATGCGTCGGCGTAGGGTAGGCCGGTGTTGGCGTCGATCTCGTCGCACGTGATTTCGTCGATGCGCACGTGGGCCGTGTACATTCCGGGCGGCCAGTTGTCCGGCACGTCCCAATCGACCAACAGCGGCGCCACGTCCGGATGCGGGCCGACGGCGATTTCCTCCCGCGCGATCTCCACCCACGAACCGATGTAATTTGCACCCAGCCCCTCAAGCTCAGAGCGACCGTCCGGCTGGTCGGTTTGATCCCACGGCGTGGCATCAACGTAGACGCGCGCCACCGCGTGACGCACGCCCTGCAGGCCGTTATTGCGCACCAACACCGAGACCGTCGCCGTCTCGCCACGCGCCGCACCCGCGATGTCGATTTCGGTCGAATTGACCGTCAGGTCCGGCTGGATCGTGCGCACATCCGCACCGGTGATGGTGACGTCTTCCCGCGGCAGCACGTCGACGGGCAGGGCGTCGAGATACTCCTGCAACGCCAGCCAGATGGGGATACCGGTGTCGTGCATCGGCTCGCCGGTAACGGGGTCGTCGAGCAATATCTTGACCAGCCCCTCACCTTCTTTTTCCGCAACGACCAGGCGGTTGAGCGCGTACACCAACGTGTGCGCCATGCTGTGCACCAGCGCCACCTGGTAAACCTTTTCCGGGTCCGGCGGCTCGCCGTTGATCAGCACCGAGCCCGGCACGACGTGGCGAAACATCGGCGCGGTCATATCGACCTCATACTCGACGCCGGAGATTTGAATGACCTGGATGTTGAGCTGCTCGCCCAGCGGCGGGATCAGGTCCAAGATGTCCGGCAGGCTGTGGATCACTTCCAGCGCGTACTCAATGGCCGTGGTCTCGTAATTCCACGTCCCCGGCACCAGCAGCATCGAGGCGTTGAGCAACCCCGGCTGAAAGGCCATGATCGTGATGGTGTCCGGCGCGTGGCCCTCCAAATCCATCTTGTGCAGCGGCAGCACGTCGTAGGCCCGCTCGGCCGTCACCACGCCGGGCCAGATGTCGGCCCGATACAGCGACGGCACGGCGATGGCGCCATCCACCGCCGGCTGCGATTCGTCCTCGGCCAACATCCACTCGAACGCGTCGTTGATTAGGCTGCCCAAACCGGAAATCGTTTCGGCTCGGTGCGACAGCCAACAATCGCTGGCGATCAGTTCCGTGTCGAACCAATTACCGTACTGCTCCGCACCGCGCACCTTCCATTGCTCAACCTCCACCGCGGTTTGCGGGTCTTCGGGCAAGTCGGAATTGATCTGCACCAGCCGCGAATCCAGCATCTCCATGCCGCCGTCCACGACGTCCACCACGGCGTCCACCCGCGCGGCGAACAAGCCGCCCTCCCGCGCCTGCACGATGGGCGTGATCGTCCCGCGAGGATTGCGCACGAGCACCGGCTTGTTGAGTTGCACGTGGCTGTGCGCGCCGATGAGCAGATCCAGCACCCGCCCGCTGCGCGCCCCGCAGCCGTATTGCGCGATCAAGTGGTCCTTGCCCGGCGGAATGTTGACCCGGTCGCCGAAACCCAGCCCGACGTGCGAGGTGACCACCACCGCGTGCGCGCCGCCGTGCACGAGATTATCAATGCCGGTGTTGATGTACTCATGCTTGCGCGGGTCCGGGTTGAAAAACGTCGCGCCCTGCGCGTAAGGATTCGGTGCGCCCATGAGCTTCAAAAAAAGCGGGTCGCCGGGCACCTGCGTATAGACACCCACTTCGGTCACCGCGCCCAGGATGCCCACGCGGATCGGCCCTTTTTCCAGAATCGTGGTTTGCTGATAGAGCTTCTCGTCGAGCGAATCGTTGAAGTCGACTTCGAAATCCTCGGCCCACGGCAGAAACTCTTCCTTCATGGTTCGCGGGTCGATATTTCCGAACACGATGCGCATCGGATGGCCCTTCGCACCGATCGTGAAGTGCTTCTGGGCTTCAAGGAGTTTCTCGGTCAGCAGCGGGATGCCGAAATGAAAGTCGTGGTTGCCCACCTGCCACACGTCCACGCCCGCGCGGTCCCACGTCGCGATGAGCCATTCGAGAAACCCCGGGATGTCGTTGTAAAGCGTGTTCTCGAAGTCGTCGCCCGCGTCCACGATCACCGTCTCGACGCCCACGCGCGCGTTGTTGGCCCGCACGGTCTGCATCAACCGCACGATCCGCGCCACGCCGCCCTGCAGGTTGTTCGGATGCCCCCACGAGGTCACATGCGCGTGCAGATCGTTGATCGACAAAAAACAAATCGGTCGCCGCCGGCTCGTCGGGGCGGGGTAGGCCGACGCGTGAAAGGTTACCGGCCACGCGCTGTTGTCGCCCAGTTCAGCCCGCACGCGCAGCATGCCCGGCGTGTCGCCGATCGTTATCGTGCACGAGGCGATGCCGTGGGCGTCGGTTACGGTTGAGGCCGGCAGCATTGAAAACGTCGCGCGGCCTTCGTCGGCACCGGTCAGGCGGATGAAGCGCATGCGTTGACCGAGCACCGGTTCGCCGTCCGCGTCAGTGAGCCGTATCTCAAGCGGATCGGGCAGCTCCTCGCCGACGAGTCCCGCTTGAAAATTGCCGCCGACAATCGCGAGGCGGTAGGGCTCGTGGAAGGAATCGCCCGCCGTCGTGTCGTCGTCGGCAGGTGGGTCGGAATCGCCATCCGCCGCGTCGTTGTCGTCGCTATCGACGGCGCACGCGCTGCACAGAAGCGCGGCGAGAATCACCAAAACAATCCAGCAAGGTTTCATGACATTCTCCACCGGGTCATACGGATCACCGGCCGTATTGATCGACCAGTCGTTGGTACACCGAGGCGTCCGCCGGGACGAAACGCTCAATACCGAAGGTGTCGCACACGGCTTTTCCCGCGGCGCTGCCGCAGAAATCCGCCGCCGCTTTCCGTAGCGCCGCCGCCTCGGCCGCGGACACGTTGCCGCCGACCGCCATGATGCCCGTGTTGGGAATCGTCGCCGAGGTGAAGATCACCACCAAGTCGCCCGCGAAGGGCAACGCGGCCAGCGCCTGTTTTTCCTTCGAATCCAGCAGAACCGCGTCCACCGTCCCGGCATGCAGATTCTTGAGCGCCGCGAAACCACTGGTGACCTTCGCCTGCACGTCGTCGCCCAGCTTCAGTTGCCCGCCCAGCACGATGCGCTCGACGAACGCCGGTTCCGCCAGGTGCGCCCCGGCCAGAGTTTTACCCTTGAGGTCGGCGAGCGAACTTGCGCCACCTTTTTTCGCGACGACGAAATACTGAATCGTGTCGCCTTCGCGGAGCACCGCCCGCGTCAAAGGCTGCAGCTTCAATTCATCGCGGTAGGCCAGGTAGAACCCGGGCGTGGTGAACACAAAACCCGGTCGTTGCGACTTCACGTAGCGGTAGCCGTCATCGGTCGTATTGAAGTACCGCGCATCCGCCGAACCTGCGGGCCATCCCGCGGTCGCGGCCAGCCCGTGCATCAAACCCGCCACTTGGGCGTGCGCTTGGTCCGTAGCGGGCGGCCCGCCGGGACGAATGACGGCCAGGTGGTGCGAACCCGCCACTGCGATCGCGGCGATCATGACGAACAACATTCCTGCGGCAAAAACGACATGGCGCCGTGCGTTGGGTTTCATGGCGGCTCCTTGGCAAATCGATAGGAAGTTGTGCTGTCTCTATTTTGCGGAACGACGATCCAGACGCAAGGCGGCAATGGCTGCGGGAATTCCCAGTAGGGCGCCGCCGAACGCGAGGAAAATGCCGACGAACAAAATCGCCCCGAAGTGAGCCAGGCCGACGTAACGCGCCAGCAACAGAGCGCCGAATCCCGTCATGTTCGTTGCGCCCGCCAGCCATACCGCGCCGCCGATCGTGCGCACGACTTTCGCGAGGTCCACGCCGTCGGGTTCGAGCCAGCGGTGGACGGTGTGCACGCCGAAATCCACGCCGATCCCAATGAGCACCGGCAGCGCCAACTGGCTGGCCATGTTCAGCGAACGCCCGGCCAGCGCGAGCAAGCTCAGGGTCGCGCCCATGCTCACCACAAACGGCACCGCGGCGAGCAGCGCCGGCATCGGTCGCCGAAAATCGATCAGGAGCAGCAGCGCGACGAACACCAGCGTCAACAGCAGGGCGCGTCGCAAGCCGTTCCAAATCAGCTTGGAGGTTTGCCGGTACACGACGGCGAAACCGGCCGTGTTTTGCTCGCCCTCGTTCTTGCCCAACACCTCTTGCGCCGCGCCGGTGACCTCATCGACAAAGCGGGCCAGGAAATCCGGGTCCCAAATTTCTTCTTTCGGAAAGACCATGAGCGCCAGGCGTCCCGAGCTGCCCACGAAGCGCAAGCGCAGATCCTCGGGCAGCGACGCCAAGCTCAACGGCTCGCTCGTCGCGGCGGTGGCGAGGCGGCCCCGCAAATCGTCGAACGCCGCCACCAGCGACATCTCAAACCGGTGTTCGCGATCCGCCGCGCCGGGGGCCGACAACGCGACGGCAATCGCTTCCAGGCTCGCCGATGTTTCGCCCAGCGCCGTCACGAGATTCCCCCGTCCTTCGGCAAAGGCTGCTTCCTGGTGACCGGCCAGTTCCGCGGCGAACGCGCGAAGCTGCGCCGCCAATGCCTCGGTGTCGGGGGTCGGAGGCGGTTGCGGTGCGGGCCACGCGGCGACGCGCTTGTGGAGACGCAGCAACGCCGCGCGCTTTTCCTCGAGGTTCGGCGGCAGCATCGACGCCGCGGATTCGATTTTCGCCACTGTGGGCAACGCGGCGATTTTTTCCTGGAGACGCCGCACTTGTTCCAGATTGTCGGCGGTGACGGCAATGAACTGCGTTTGCTGCCCCATCACCTGTTCGAGCCGCTCGGCGACCACCCGCGTTTCGCTGTCGGCGGGCAGGAGATGGTTCACGTCGTAGTCGAAGCCGACTCGCGGCACGAGAAAAATCGCCGCCGGAATGACCGCCGCGCCGCACAGCAGAAACAACAGGGGCGCCCGCGCCACTTGCCGCCACGCCCATTCCAGCGCGCCCGCGCCGACTACGCGAATGTGCGCCTGCGACTTGATCTTCTCGCGGAAGACCATCATCAGCGGCGGCAGGATGAGCATTGTGGCTACCAGCAGGCACAACATCCCGGTGGCCGAAACGATGCCCATTTGCGAGAAAGCCGGCACATCGAACAGTGAAATCGCCACGAAGGCGGCGATGGTCGTAACGGCTGAAGTTGCGATGCCGGGTCCGGCGCCGACAAAGGTGCGCTCCATGGCCCGCTCGGTGTCGTAGCCCTCGATTAATTCTTCGCGGAAACGCCGCATGAAAATAATGCCGTAGCCGGTGCCCAAACTGAACAGCAGCCCGATGAACACCGTCGTGAAGTAGCTGAGATACCCGACAAGCAGGTAGATCAGCGCCGTGTTCCACAACACGCCGAATACCAAGGGCACGAACACGAGCGCCGATTTGGTCAGCGACCGGAACGAAACGTACAGCAGCAGTAAAATGACCAGTGTCGAAAAAAGCGATACGACCAGCAGGTCGCGCTTCATCATCGACACTTCCTCGTCCACCGCCACCGGCCAACCGGTAAAGCCCGCCGTAACGCCGGGATGCGACTTCAGCGCCGCGGCCGTCGCCGCGCGGCTGTAGGCCATGAACGGCGAGATAAACCCGCAGTCGTCGGTCGTCTTCGCCGGCTGAACGAAAAGCAGCGCGCTGCGCCGATCCTTGCCGAGCAAGTAACCTTCGGCGGCAAGCATCTCGGCCGAACCCGGCGGCAGGAGTTCCTCGAACGATTCCGGGCCGAATAACGCGACGTTTTCTTCCTCCCCGGTGAGGAAACGTTTCCAACCGTCGAGCCCTTGTTGCAGGCCGGCCAACTGCTTTTCGATTTGCGCGAAGTCGATTTTCGCCGAGCCGCCCAGTTGCGCCAATTGCGCCAAGGCCGTCGCCGCTGAAGGAGACGCGAGAAGGCCACGCAGTTCGGCTTCGTGACCGGCCAGCCACGCGTCGGCGGTTTGCAGGGAATCCAGCGGTAGGAAATAGGGGCCGATGCGCTCGAAGTACGCGAGGTCGACGCGGTAGAACACGTTGCGAACCCAGTCGCCGTTCTGACCAAGCTCGGCCGCCACGGCATCGGCCGCCGCCTTGACTGCGTCGGTGTCGCCTTCGAGCAGAATGACCAGTTGCGTCGCCGTGCCGAAATCTTCCAAGAAGCGTTCGTAGCGAATTTGCTCGGGTAGGTCGGGCGGGTGCATGCCCTGGCGGGTAGTGCGCAGTTTCAGAAACGGCAAAGCCGACACGGCCAACAGCGTGACCAATCCGACCGCCACAAAAACCCGAAGACGATGGCGAATCGCCAAACCGGCCAGGGCCAGGAACAGCTTGTCGCGCAACGGTTTGCGGTGGGCGTTTCTCACCCGATCAGTTCTCCTTAGGGGCCGTTGAACTTGGCGCGCAGAGAATCAATGCGACTCTGCCAACGGTGCCCCGGCACGCCCCATAGACCGGCATCGGCGCCGAGCGTCATTTTCGCCTCGCGTGCCGCGGCCAGCGCTTCGGCCTTGCGGCCCAGTTCCGAGTACGCGATGGCCAGCATCACCCAATTGGCGGGCATGTCCGGATACCGCTGGACCGCTTGCCGCAGTATATCAATGGCGGCATCCGGATCACCAACGCTCATGGGCCAACTTGGCGCATAAAGCAACAACATGCCAAGGGCTCGAAACGCAGCGCCGCGGCTGTAATCCGGCTCCAATTCAATCGCCCTTTGCAGGTAATCACGGACGTGTTTGACATCGCCCATGTGCGGAGCCGAGCTTTCGCGCAGCGCAAAGCCCAGGTTTGCGCCCGCCAGGAAATGGTATGCGCCGCGCTTGTTGTCGCTCAGCTCCAACGCGCATCGCGCCGCTTCGTATCCGGCCTTGGCGACGTCTTTTCGCTGGAAATCGTTGTCGGTGAATTCCAGCAGCCAACTCGCCGCGCGCGCAACCATAAACTGCGCTGCTTCATTTTGCGGATCAGCGGCGGCGACACGGCAGGCTGCTTGGTAGCTGGTCCATACCGCTTCGGTCGGCCCGCGTCGGTCGAAGGTGGTTTCGGCAATTCGCATCAATTCCGACGGATCGTCGGGCAGCGTACGGACGCCCTGGGGCGCCGGCAACATCGTCTGACAACCGGCGACGGTTAACGCGAGGCACATCATGCCGATAGCCAGTGCTCCGCACAAAGTTTTGACTAATCTGCGTTGCTTCATCTGCGCGCGAATCTCCTTTTCGACTCCGAAAATCGTGGCGAGACTGTACAGAATTGCCCGTCGTGATTCAATACGGCGCTCTTTCGCCGGAAAAAGCCTTGCCAATGCGGCGCGGCGGTCTTACGTCAGTTAGGTATATCGGAGTGACCGTAACGCAACGGAGAATTCATGGATTACCGACGGTTCTGGATCATGTTGATGCTCGTCGTTTTACTGACCTTGTCGCTCGTTGCCGCCTGCGTTCAGGACGACGACGATGACAACGACGCCGCGAGCGATGACGACGACAACGACGACGATAATGATGATGACAACAATGATGATGATAACAACGACGACGACGCCGATGACGGCCTGAATCATCCGTACACGCCGTGCTGTAATTTGACGCCCGGCGACCTGCCGATCGGCGACCCCGGCATCCCCGCCGCGCAGGAAGGACCGTATTCCTTCGTGGAAGTGCGGCGCACATTCATCGACGCGGCGCGGGATCGTGACATCGACGCCGAAATCCTTTTCCCTTCGCGCGACGGTGAAAACATCGCGGCGGACGACGCTCCGTTCCCGATTGTCTTGGTCGTTCACGGCTTTTCCGGAACCAAGTTGCTGGTGCGCGAATACACCGAACGCCTCGCCACCTGGGGCTTTGTCGCCGTTGCGCCGAATCTGCCCTACTCCGGCGCGCTGGCGCTGGCTAAAATCAACCACCGCGAGTCGGCCCTCGACTTGCTCTTTATTGCCAACACCCTTTGTTGCGAAACACAGGATGACCAGTCGCAACTCTTTGGGCTGCTCGACCGCGCCCGCGTGGCGGCAGTGGGCCACTCGCTGGGCGGCAAGCTCTCGACGCTGGCGGCGATCTACGACAACGGTATCGACGCCGTGGCGGGCATCGACCCGGTCGACGGCGCCGGCCCGATCCCGAATCCGGACCCCGAACGATTTCCCCGCGTGAACCCCGACCTGGCCCCCGATCTGATCGTGCCCACGCTCTACCTGGGCGGCTCGGAAAGCGGCCGGGAAGTGTTCGGCCAGGCCTGTGCGCCGGTCGAGGACAACTACCAGCAATTTTTCGGCAACTCGCCGCCGCCCTCGGTCGAAACCACTTTCCGCGGTGCCGACCACACCGATTTCGTGCCCCAACTGCCGCTGGATCCTTGCAACGTCGGCACCGCCGACCATACGGTGGTCAAGGCCTTGGCCAAGAAGTACATCGTGGCCTTTTTGAACCATCGCCTGCGCGGCTGGGATCGCTTCAAAAGCGACTACGCCGGGGACGGCATGCAGGCCGAGGTCGACGCGGAGTTGATCACCTGGCAGGAAAAATAGAGGTTGCCGGCAGCTTAGGTTGCGCTCTTAAAGGCGTCGTGTGGACGTAAATTGCCGCCGAATCGGACACTATCCGGTCGTTGGTCGGCGGCCGAGCGGACACATGCGAGGTTCGCTGCGCCGCGTTTTAGCGTCCTGGTCACAAATTTTCCAGGCAAAAGAAAGGAGCCCGGGGAACTCGGGCTCCATGGACGAGAGGAGGTTATGCCGCAGGGGGCTAGAAGATATTGGCTACAACATCGATGCGAATTTCGGCTCGCAGTTCGTTGCTAATCACCGAAACCGGGTTCTTGCTGACCACCACAAAGTCGTAGAAAACTTCGTCGCCGTCGATCAAATCTTTGAAAACGCTCTCGATTTCCGATTCGCCGCCGTCGCGGGTCATGTCGTAACCGGAGATGGTTTCACCGGGCGCGAGATAGGCTTGCGCGATCAGGCTTTTTTCCGCGTCGAACTCTTCGCTGCCGTACATGTAAACGCGCACTTCGGCGGTGCTGTCGCCCTTGTTGGTGACCGATCCCTTCAGCATCGCATCGTGGATTCCGTCGAGGTGTTTCTTGTAGCTTTTGATGCCATCGTCTTCAAATGACTTGGTTTTCCAGTACACCGGCAGGGCGGCGAACTTGAGGTTTTCCACGATGAGCGGGGCATTTCCGCTTTGGTAAACTACCGCTTCGAGCAGGTACTCGTCGGTCAAAACACTGAACAAATCGGTCAGGTTTTGGTGGATGATCTCACCCGCGCCGGGCAGGTCGGCCGCCGATTCCAAACGCAGGTTCTCATAGGGGGCGAGGGTAATCGTGCCGATATTGATCGCTTGCGCCGGATCGCCGTTGGGCACCGCGCCAAGTGTCACGACGGTGGTTTGCGCGCTTTCGTTTCGCAGCACGCCGCGCAGGAAAAAGCGCGTTTCGCCGATGCCCAGTCGCGATACCTCGATGCTGTCGGAAAGACGGTCCACGCTGACCGGTCCGGCTGCGCGAAAACCGCCGGGCGGAATCACCAAACCTTGCGCAACTGCTACGGATTTCACATCGCGCTCGGCAGCGTCGTCGTGAATCGTGCGGGAGATGGAAATGGTCCGGCGTGTTGAATCTTCGATCAAATCTTCGATGGCGCCGCAGGCCGATAGAAGGAGAGAGAAAGCGGCGAGTAGGATCAAGATGCTGTTTTTCATCGTTTCGCTCCTTTTCCGTTGGATAGATAGAGCAAGGCGCGTGCCAACAAGGAGGAGCAGACGGTAAAGCCGCTACATTACAGCTATTTATGTTTTTTTAGATGGCTTTTGATATTCGCGCGCAACCCGGCCGAAACCGAGCACGATACGCTATCAACATATTGAAATCAAAGTGGAAAAGGGCTCCGGCTGCCGTTCCCAGGCAGCGCATAGGAACCAGCGGAGCGCGGGAAATTCAGCGCTGCAATCGTGTTTGACGTGCCGCGGATATTCGACGCGGCGCGGTGGATGGAAAACGCGGGTCGTGGTCGAAAATCGCGCGGCATTTCGTTGCTTTTCGGGGTCGGGCGCTTAACATACATGAGCAAAATTAATAACGAACCGTCATGGTTTGGTTCGATGACGGTTTATCGCGAGAGGTCTCATCAATGAATCGATTCAAAACCCTCCTACCGCTATTGATTATCGTTATGCTGGCTGCATCGCTCTTGGCCGTGGCGGCATGCGATGACGATGACGATGACGATGACAACGACGATAACGACACCCCGTCGGACGACGACGACGACGATAACAACGACGACAATAACGATGACACAACACCCGGCGACGACGACGATACCACCCCGGGTGACGACGATGACGACAACGACACCGTGGCGCCTTGGGATGACTTGTCCACACCGCTGGGACCCGGCGAAGTGCGGGCCGGCATGATTACCGACGTGGACGAACTGATCGGCGGGCCGCGGGCGCGCGCCGAAATCGGCGACTACAAAATCTATAATTCCCAAGTCGAATTCATTATCCGTTCGCCGCAGCACTCGGGCATTGGCTGGACCGGCTACGCGGGCAACGTGATCGACGCCGACCGCGCTCGTCCGCCGGAAGAAGCGGGAGCCGACGGCCTGTGGGGCTTGGAGCAGATGATCGGCCTGGCGCGTGGGTTCCTGGCCAAGGAAGTCCAAATCGTTGAGTCAGGTGCCGATGGCGAGGCGATGATCCGCGTCGCGGGGAAAGACGGCGGCATTCATTTGGTCGACAGCATCGCGCCGACGTGGGACTACGAACTGACGGTCGTGAACGATTACATCCTGTTGCCGGATGCGGACTACCTGACGATTCGCACGACCTTGATCGACCGATCCAACACGACGCGGCATGTGCTGATGGCCGACCTGCCTTTCTGGGGCGATGAGACGCGGCCGTTTGGTCCGCGCTCCGGTTTCAACATGGACGACTTCGATTTGCTTGCCGGTCTGCGATGGATCGGCGGCGTCAACCGGATGTGGCAAACGGTATCGTACGCCTTGGCCACGAACGCGCCGGACCACCGGTTCTGGGCGCCGTACGTGGATGGTGAAATCGTGCCGCTGATCGACACGGTGCTTAACATCGAGCCCATGGGCCAGGCCACATACGAGCGCTTGTTCCTGGTGGGCGACGGCGACACCGACATGTTTCCCGCGATCATCAACCAATACGACGGCGTGACCGATTCCGCCGTGTTGACCGGCCAGATCAACCTGCCGGTGGGCAGCGATGACTACGAACTGATTGAAGTCATGGTCACCGACGACCGACCCGCCGGGCAGAACTACGTCAGCCTGATCTGGCCCGACGAAACCGGGGCGTTTTCGCTGGAGGTGGAACCCGGCGACTACACGCTGGTGGCGAGCGGACCGGGACGCACCGACTCGGCCCCGTTGGATGTCACCGTGTCGCGCGGGCAGAAGGCGGATGCGGAAATCGTGCTCGGCGATGCCGGGATTTTCTCCTACGACATCACCGACGGCGGCGGCAATCCGGTGGCGGCCAAGCTTTCGTTCCAAACGGGTTACAACGCGCCGGCGACCGCCGGAGTCGCGCATCGAATTTGGATGGTGACCGGTATGGGCACCGAACGAATCATGCCGGGCGATTATACGGTCACGGTCTCCCGCGGCTTCGAGTACGACATCGCCAAGGCGAATGTGACGATCGAAGCGGGCGAGACGGTCTTGCTGGAAGAAAGCATCGAACGGGTTGTGGACAGCACCGGGTACATGACCGCAGACTTTCACATTCACACACAGTATTCGATTGATTCGCAGGCATTGGCGACGTCGCGGATAAAAGAACTCGCGGCCGAGGGCATTGAAATGCCGGTCATCACCGACCACGACACGCTGTCGAATTACGGGCCGATTGCCGCGGCGACCGGGGCCGACGCGTGGCTGCAGCCGGTTGTCGGTTGCGAGATCAGCCCGGTGTTTGGTCACACCAACGCGTGGCCGCTGGTCGCGGATCCGGCGGCGAACGACTACTACTCGATTCGTCTGGTGGAATACGACGAAAACGGCGGCTCGGCGGGACGGCACGAATTCGACGAGATCTTCGATATCGCCCGCAACGAGTTCGGGGCGCAAGTTGTTCAGATCAATCACCCACGGGCAAGCACCGCTTGGTTCGATTGGGTGGGTTACGACCCGGCCGCGGGCGTGGATTCGGTGGACGAACGGCGCTGGACCGAGAACTTCGACGCCATCGAAGTGTTCAACTCGGGCAACAACGACGAAGGAGCGCTCGCGGATTGGTACAGTTTCCTGGATCAGGGATACACGTACACGATGACCGGAAACTCCGACTCTCACACGACAAGCAACACCTTGGGCAATCCGCGGAATGTGTTTTCGATGTCTGACGACGACCCGACCACGGCCGATCCGGACGACATGGTCGCGGCGATTTTGGCGCATCAAAACCAAGTGTCCAACGGCGTGTTGATCGACTTTTTCATCGGCGATGAAAGCATTGGCGGGCTGTACACCTGCGCCGACGGCGGCACGGTGGATTTGGAGATCGTCGTGCAAGCCGCGCCGTGGGTGGCTACCGACTACCTGCGCGTGTACACCAATCATGGCACGCTGGCGGCGGAAGTCGCGCTGCCGGCCTCCACGGATGTCGTGCGTTACGACGACACGATCACCCTGGCCATCACGCAGGACTCGTACTTCGTGATCGCGGCCGGGCATACGAGCGCCACGCTGCACCCGGTTAACACCGAGCGCGTCTTCGGCATCACGAACCCGATTTGGGTCGACACCGACTGCAACGGCGAATTCGACCCGCCGGGCCTGCCTGTCTCTAACTAAGCAAATCAGCGCGGCGGGAGCCTTCGGGTTCCCGTCGCACTTGTGTTTTTTCAGCAAGCGTTTATTTCTAACATGACCTTGTGCCGTCCGTGGTGTAGGCGGCGTTCCAGCAGGTGGAGGAATGTCATGAAAAAATGGGCCGACTTGGCGATTGCTCAGCTCGCGAAGAAAAACATCGACTACGCGGATGCGCGAGCCGTGACCACGACCGACCAACGGATCATGGTTCGCGGCGAGCGGGTCGAAGCGCTGAGCGAATCCGAAAGTCGAGGATTGGGGATTCGCGTGCTGGCCAAGGGTGCGTGGGGTTTTGCCTCGACCAACCAACTTACCGAAGCGGCGGTGACCGCCTGCGCCGAGCGCGCCGTGGACATCGCGCGGGCCAGCGCGTTGACGACGACCGAACCCGCACGCTTGGACGACCGGCTCGCCGAACGCGGGGAGTACACGAGTCCGCGCCGGATCGATCCGGAAGAAGTGTCCCGCGAGAGGAAGATCGATCTTCTCGTTTCGGCCTGCCGGGAAATGGAGAGGCATTCGGACATCGGCTCCGGCAAGGCTCACATGCAGTTCATGCGCGAGCGCAAAGTCTATGTGGATACGGAAGGCGCCGAGATCAAGCAGGATATTTTGCACAGTGGCGCGGCGCTCGAAGCCATCGCGCAGGGCGGCGGGGATACGCAGCGGGTTTCGTACCCAAATTCGCACGGCGGCGGTTGGGGCTCGGCCGGTTTTGAGTTGATCGAGGAACTCAATCTACCGGGCAACGCAGGACAGACCGCCGCGCTGGCGGCCGAATTACTAGCGGCGCCCGAGTGCCCGCGGGGCGAGTACGACATCATTCTCGCAGGGCCGCAACTGGCGCTGCAAATTCATGAATCGTGCGGACACCCGACCGAGTTGGACCGCGCGCTGGGCACGGAGATCAGCCTGGCGGGAGGCTCGTTTATGACGCCCGACCGTTTGGGCTCGCTGCGTTACGGCAGCGAGAAGGTGAACTTGTACGGCGACGCGACGATTCCCGGCGCCCTGGGCAGCTTCGGATGGGACGACGAAGGCGTGCGGGCGCAGCGCTTCGATCTGGTGCGCGACGGCATCTTCGTCGGCTACCAAATGTCGCGGGAGACGGCGGCGGCTTTGGGGTTGGCGTCCAACGGCACGATGCGCGCGGCGGGATGGTCGCGGCTGCCGTTGATTCGCATGACGAACATCAACCTGGCGCCGGATCCTCGCGGTCCGTCGTTGGAAGAACTCATCGCCGACACGAAGCGCGGCCTGCTGATGGACGTCAACAAGAGTTGGAGCATCGACGATCTGCGGTTGAACTTCAGCTTCAGTTGCGAGTACGCGTACCTGATCGAAAACGGCAAACGAACCAAGCTGCTTCGCAACCCCGTGTACGTGGGCATCACGCCGCGTTTTTGGGGAAGCTGCGACGCGGTGGGCAACGAGCAGGAGTGGCGGGTCATCGGCGTGCCGAATTGCGGCAAGGGGCAACCGATGCAAACCGCCCGTGTGGGGCACGGTTGCAGCGCCGCACGCTTTCGCGGCGTCACGGTGGGGGGTGCGTCATGATCGGGCGGGAAGCGATTTTCGCGGCGTTGGACGCGGCGTTGTCGGAGGCCAAGGGAGAAGCGGTCGCCGTGTGCCAGGGACAGTCATCGGGACTGACGCGCTTTGCCGGGAACCGCGTGCACCAGAATATGCATACGGAAAACACGGTCGTTTCGATTCGCGCGCGGATTGATCAGCGCGAGGGAATCGCCGTGACCAACAGTCTCGCCCCGAGCGAGCTTGTCGCCACATTGCGCCGCGCCGAGGCCGTGGCGGCGGCCAACCCCCCGGTGGAGGATTCGCCGCCGTTGCCCGGTCCGCAAGAGTACGGGGAGGTGGTGACCTTCGTGGATTCGACGGCGGAGTATTCGGCGGACGCGCGGGCGCGGTCGGTCAAAACGATTTGTGAAGTGGCGAAGGCGGCCGGAGCGGTGGCGTCGGGCCTGCTGGCCACGGGCGCGGGCGAATTGGCCGTGGCCAATACGGCGGGACTGCGCGCCTACGTCCCGTTGTCGGTTGCGGAACTGATGGCGATCGTTGGCGACGGCCCGGCGTACGGGTACGCGGCGGGTGTATCGCGGGACATGGCGGACATTGACTGCGAGGCGGCGGCGAAACGGGCGTTGGCCAAGTGCCGGGCGGGCCGGGAGCGCGTGGAAATCGAACCGGGCGAGTATGAGGTGATCTTGGAGCCGGCGGCTGTCGCCGAGGCGTTGGAATGGTTGAACGTCATTGGTTTCGGCGCGCGATCCAATGAGGAAGGCACAAGTTTTCTGGCCGGTCGCGAGGGTGAAAGCATCACCGGCGAGGCAATTTCAATTTACGATGACGGGCTCAACGCGCAGGCGTTGGGCGTACCCTTCGATTTCGAAGGCATGCCCAAACAGCGCGTGGATTTCATCAAACGCGGCGTATGCGGGCGCGGCGTGACCGATTTGCGAAGCGGCGCGCGGTCCGGCCGGGTCAGCACGGGCCATGCCGTACCGCCGGGCGAATCGGGGTGGGGCGCGATGGCGATGAATTTGGTGATGGCGGGCGGTGACAGCGACCTGGAAGAGATGATCGCGTCGGTGGAGCGCGGTATTCTGGTGACGCGGTTTCATTACGTCAACGGCATGATCGACACGCGTCGCGCGGTGCTGACGGGCATGACGCGCGACGGCACGTTTTTGATCGAGAACGGGAAGGTGACGTCGGGTCTGCGGAATTTGCGCTTCCAGCAACCGTTTATGGAAGCGTTCGCCAATGTCCGCGCGTTGTCACGGCAGATGCGGTCGACGCCCGCGTGGTGGGGGGAATACGGCGCGTACCTCACACCGGCGGCGCAAATCGACCGCTTCCGTTTTATCGGCGTGCAGAAGGAGCAATAGGATGCCGCGATTTTTTCGAGGGACGTTGTTGAATCCGTCGACGCCCGAACGAGCGTTGTTGTTGGAAGATGGCGGCCTGCTCGTGGACGACGACGGCACGATACTCGCGGCGGGCGCGCGGGAGGAAATCGCGTTGCCCGAGGGGTGCGAGACC
The DNA here is from genome assembly GCA_030765525.1 of Candidatus Lernaella stagnicola. Lineage (NCBI taxonomy): Bacteria > Candidatus Lernaellota > Candidatus Lernaellaia > Candidatus Lernaellales > Candidatus Lernaellaceae > Candidatus Lernaella > Candidatus Lernaella stagnicola. The sequence continues at coordinate 23,755 of JAVCCK010000019.1, read as the reverse complement.
GTCGATTTCAGCAACTACCTCGTGATGCCCGGTTTCGTGGACACGCATTGCCACGTCGCCCAGGCGCGCGCGGTCAACGTGCGTCACGCGTCACTGCTCGAGTGGCTGAGCAAAGTCGTGTTTCCCATGGAGTCGGCATACAGTGCCGATGTGGCGATACGAGAGGCGCCGGACTTTTTTCACCGACTGCTGGCCACCGGAACAACGACCGTCGGGCTGTATGTCACCGTGAACGAAGACGCGACCGACGCCGTTTTCGCGGTGGCCGAATCGGTAGGGATTCGCGGGGTGATCGGCAAGGTCATGATGGACCAGCACAGCCCGCCCGCGCTGCAGGAAAACACGGCGGCTTCGCTGGCGGCCTCGCAGCGCTTGTGCGAGATGTGGCACGGGCAGGCAAAGGGTCGGCTGCGGTACGCGTTCACGCCGCGATTTGCGCTGACGTGTTCGGCCGAACTGCTGCGCGAGGCCGGCGCCATGGCCGCTGAGTACAAGTGCCACGTCGCGACGCACGTTGCGGAAAACAAGGCCGAGGTGGCGCGCGCGGCGGAGTTGTTCCCGGAGGCGCGCAGCTATCTGGATATTTACGACCGGGCGGGGCTTTTGGGGCCGCGCACGATTTTGGGCCACGGAATTTATCTCGACGAGAAAGATTGGGACGTGATGGCCGCCACGGGCACCGGCCTGGCGCACTGCCCAGTGTCGAACATCTTGCTTGAGAGCGGCATTCTGGATTTGGCGGCGCCGATGTCGCGCGGCGTCGCGGTCGGCTTGGGTTCGGATATCGGCGCGGGGTCGGACCCGGCGCTCACCGAAGTGGCCGAGTCGGCGATATCGGGCCAGATCGCGCGGAAGGTGCTGGGGCATTCGCATCGTGTGGTGACGCCGGAACTGGCGTTTTATCTCCTGACTCGCGGTGGCGCCGAGGCGATGGGGTTGGCCGATGAGATCGGCGATTTCCGGCCGGGCAAGCAGGCGGATTTCGTGGTGTTCGATCCGCGGGAATGCCTGCCGATGGCCGAATGGACACCGGAAATGGATGCGGCCTCGCTGCTGTATGCGATTTTGTTGCGGTTCCGCGCTACGGCGGTGCGGGCCACGTTCGTACAAGGTAGGCGCGTTTACCCGTCGCTCGAAGCCTGAGTCGGATTCAAGTTGAAGAAGCAATCGACCTTTTGACCCGCAAGGAGAGGCGCAATGCGTTTGGTGAATCGTTTTGGCTTGGTGTTGTTGGTGCTCTTGTTCGTCGCCGGTTGTGCGACGCACGGAATGCGTTTGCCGGAAGTGCCGGCGCCGCGCGGTTCGACAGCGGAGGAGATCAACGGGTATCTCGTGGCCGATCCGTATCGCGACCTGGAAAACGCCGCGCAGGCCGAGGCATGGGTGGAGGCGCAAAACGCGCGCACGCGGGCGTACTTGGAAAAAGTTAAAGTGGACGGCGTGGCGGAGCGGATCGCCGAGTTGTTCGCCATCGGCTTCGTGGGCGACCCGTTCATGGCGGGCGGCAAGGTTTTCTACCTCAAGCTTGAACCCGGCCAAGAGCAACGAAAGCTTTTCGTGCGGGAGAACGGCGGCGACCGGCTGCTGGTCGATCCGGAAAGCGTCGACGCCAGCGGTAAGACGGCGCTGGACTGGTTTCGCCCATCGAAGACGGGGGGCTTTGTCGCCTACGGTTTGTCGAAGGGCGGCGACGAGAACAGCACGTTGTACGTGGTCGATGTAGCGACGGGCAAGCGGTTGCCGGACACGTTGCCCGACACGCGCCACGCGTCGATCGGCTGGTTGCCCGACGACAGCGGCTTTTACTTCACAACCTACCCCGGCGGCGCGCAGTACGATCGTCACGTGTATTTCCATCGCTTGGGCGAGAAAGCGGACGCGGCGACGTACGTGTTCGGCCGCGGGCGGAAGAAAACCGACTGGCCGAGTGTCGGCGTGGACCGCGACGGCCGCTACTTGATGATGAGCGTCGGCACCGGCGTGACGACCAGCGACAGTTACTTGGTGGATATCGCGACGAACCGCGTCATTACCGTGGCGGAAAACTTGGACGCCGAGGTGTGGCCGGCGGCTGTCGTGGGCGACAAGGTGTGGCTGTACACGACGCTGGACGCGCCGAATATGCGCTTTGTGGAAGCGGACATCGACGATCCGTCGCCTGAAAACTGGCGCGACATCCTGCCGGAGCGTGACGTGCCGCTCAAAGGCGTCGAGCGCGTCGGCAAGGACCGGCTCGTGGCGTTGTATCTGGAAACGGCCGTGTCACACTTGCGGCTGTTTGATCTGGCGGGACACGAGCTTGGCGAAATCGAACTCCCGGCGCCGGGCTCCGTGAGCGGGATGAGCGGCGAGCCGGGCAGCGAGCGAATCGTGATCGAGTATTCCTCCTTTTTGTATCCGCAAAGCCTGTTCGTCATCGAACCGGCGCGCTCGATGAAGGCCGAACCGATGATCAAGACCTCGGCGGGCGGCGCGTTCAATCCGGAGGACTTCACCGTCGAGTACGTGGAGTATCCATCCTACGACGGCACGAAAGTGCCGATGTTCCTCGTGTATCGCAAGGACATGGTACGCGACGGCGGCAACCCGACGGTGCTGTATGGATACGGTGGCTTCAGCATCAGCATGGGGCCGAGTTTTTCGCGGACGAATTTGTTTTGGATCGAACGGGGCGGCGTGTACGCGCTGGCGGCGATTCGCGGCGGTGGAGAAAAAGGCGAAGCGTGGCACAAGGCGGGCATGGAAGAGAAGAAGTTCCAGGTCTTCAAGGATTTCGAGTACGCCATGCGGTACTTGATTCGGGAGGATTACACGCGCCCGGAGAAATTGGCGATTCGCGGCGGGTCGAACGGCGGCTTGCTGGTCGGCGCAATGATCACCGGCGTGCCGCACTTGTTCGCGGCGGCGGTCGGCCAGGTCGGGCTTTACGACATGGTGCGCTACCACAAATTCCCGCCGGCGCAGTTGTGGATTCCCGAGTACGGCAGCGCCGACGTGCCGGAGCAGACCGGCTATCTGTGGGCCTATTCACCCTATCACCAGGTGCTGCCGGGCGTGCGGTATCCGGCGTCTTTCATCCACACGGCAGAGTCGGACACGCGCGTGCATTGGCTGCACTCGGCAAAATTCGCGGCGGCGTTGCAGGCCGCGGGGCCCTCACGCGGACCGATCTTATTCGAGTTGCAGCGGCAGGCGGGACACGGCCAGGGGATGAACTGGTCGGACGTGATGAAAAAAACGGCGGACACGTACTATTTTCTGCTCGACCAAATCGGTGACCCTGCCGCGGCACGGTAGGGCGGCCGGGTCACGGGGCGGAGCGCGAATCGGTATCGCAGCACAGCACGTTTTCGGTGGGGAAGGGTTCACCGGTTTCGAGGCAAAGCAAATTCCGCACCGTGGTGGCGGCGATGGCGTGAAGGGCTTCGCGGGTCAGGAACGCTTGGTGCGAAGTGACGAGCACGTTGGGGAAACCGAGCAAGCGCGACAGGTCGTCGTCGGGCAAAATCTCTTGTGACAAGTCGCTGAAAAACACGCCGTCCTCTTCTTCGTAAACGTCCAGCGCGACGCCGCCGAGGTGTCCGGATTTCAGGGCCTCGATGAGCGCGTGCGTATCGACCAGTGCGCCACGGCTCGTATTGATCAGATACGCGCCGGGTTTCATCTTGGAAATCGTGAACGCGTTGATCGTATGATACGTTTCAAGCATCAAAGGTGCATGCAACGTGACGACGTCGGCGCGCCCCAACAGTTGTTCCAGGGGCAAATACGTGACGCCGTGCGACGCCGCCCATTCCTCGTCCGGGTGGGTGTCATACGCAAGGACATCGGTCTGCAGACCGCGAAACACTTGCGCCACGAGCTTACCGATTCGCCCGGTGCCGATCACGCCGATAGTTTTACGGTGAATTTCGCTGCCCACCATACCCTCAAGGGAGAAGTTCTGATCGCGGACGCGGTTGTAGGCGCGATGAATTTTTCGGTTCAGCGTCAACAACAGGCCGAGGGTGTACTCGGCGATGGCGTGGGGCGAATACCCGGGAACGCGCACGACGGGCAGCCGCAGTTCACGCGCGGCTTCGAGGTCGACGTTGTTGAAACCGGCGCAGCGCAAGGCGACAAGCCCGACGTTCATATCCACGAGGATCCGCAGCGTCGAGCGGTCGGCGTGATCGTTGACGAATAGGCACACGGCGTCGCAACCCTCAGCGAGGGGGGCGGTGATTTCGTTAAGATTGAAATCATGAAAATGAAACGCCAGGCGCTCGTCGGCGTGTTGCTCAAAGAATTGTTTGTCGTAGGCTTTGGTTCCGTAGAAAGCGACTTTTATCAAACCCTATCCCCCTTTTATTTTCTTGCACCCTTGCACAAAAGGGAATGTAAGAACGCGGCGGGTCTTTGTCAGGAGGCTATCGCTTCGAGGGCGGAGGGGAGGCGGCCGCGCGTAGGGGTATCGAGAAGCCGAAACGCGCCCATTTTCCGGGCTCCGATTCCGCCCAAACATCGCCCTCGTGCAAGGATAGGATTTGACGGGTCAGGAAAAGGCCGAGGCCGCTGCCGCGTTTACCGCGCGTGTTGGCGTTTCGAAGCCGGTTGAATTTTCCGAACAGTTCGGAGTGCTGCTCCTGCGTGAAGCCCTCGCCTTCATTCCATACCGACACACTCAGCTTTTCCTCGTCGGCGTCGACATTAAGGTGGGCCGTGGCGCCCTCACGACCGTATTTCGCGGCGTTGGTGAGGTAGTTGGTCAAGGCGATGCGCAACAATTCGGCGTCGGCGTAGGCCGTTTGTTTTTCCGGGCACGACGTCGTCAGTGTGATGTTGCGCGAGGCGAATAACGGCCCGGCCATGTCCACCGCCGGCTGTACGACTTCGGCGCACACATCGATATTTTCGCGCTTCGCCTCGAATTCGCCGCGCTCGACCCGCGACAGGTCGAGGTAGTTTTTGACCATGTCGAGCAACTCTTCGGAATTGCGTTTGATGCGCACCAAGAGTTCGCGAACCTTGTCGGGCACTTCACCAGTCAGGCCCTGCATCATCACGTCGATCAACCCTTGGTTTGCCGTCAGGGGCGAGCGCAACTCGTGGGTGACGAAACCGAGCATCTGCATATAGTTGTGGTTGGTGCGCGTCAGTTTCTCGTTCGCTTCGGCAAACTGCCGGTTCCGCTCTTTCAGTCGGTGGTCATGTTCGGCCAAGGCCGACTTCATGGCGCGAATGCTGTCGGCCAGTTGCGACAGTTCGGTAAAGCCGGGCCGAACGTCAATGTTTTCGTCCCAGCGGCCGGCGGCAATGGATGCTGTTTCGTCGCCGAGTTCGCGCAACGGGCGGGTGATGCGCCGCACGAACACAAGACTCAGTGCCGTAGCGAGCCCGAACAACAGGGCGAGCGGACCTAAGAAGCGCCACAGCAGCTTGTTGCGAAGCGCGGTGTATTGGGCTTCGAGCAAGCCCACGTAGGTCATCCCGATGATGCGACCGTCGGGATCTTCGAGCGGGCGGTATCCGCTGAGGTACCAAGCATCGACGACCCAGGCGCGGTCGTACCAGGGTTCACCGCCTTCGAGGACGTGTTGCCGGACTTCGCCGGACACGTAGGTACCCACGGCGCGACGACGGTTTTCGCGGATCACGTTGGTGGCGACCCGGCGGTCTCGCAGAAAGAATGTGACGGTTCCCAGGGGCTTACCGTCGAATTGGCCTTTTCCGAACAGCACGTCGCGCAGGTCGTCGACCAAATCGAAATCAAGGTTCGTGGCGCGTCCGCCGTAAACGATGGCCGACAAGTGCCCGGCGTCATCAAACAAAGGCACCGCGACCCAGCGAAATAGGGCATCGGTGAGGGGGGCGTCATCGCCGTTGGACACGACCATCGCGTTCTGCAACGCGGCGCCGCCTTCCAGGAAGAGGCGTGTAGGATCCAGTAGGACGGTACCGAAAGCGAGGCGGCCGGTCAGTGCGCGGCGGATTACCGGATCGTTTGCGATGGGCACCAGGGCGTCGCTTTGGGGATAGGCGCCCAGAAGGGGGCGGCCGTCGGTGCTGCAGACATTGAGCACCGTCAGATTCATTTCGCGTTTTAGCGCGAATAGGAAATCCTGACGGTCTTTCTCGGCGCGATAGAGATCTTTGGCGTGATTTTGCACCTGTTCGGCCAGGAGCCGCAGCCGTTGGTTGTATTGTGATTCCAACAGGAAGAGGTTGTGGTTTGTGCGTATCTGCGCCTCACGAAGGACACTCTGATTAATGCCGCTGATACCGAGTAACGCGACGACAAGCAGAACGACAGCGGCGATCGTAGCAAAAGCGGAAACGAGGGCCGTGCGAATAGACATGGCTACAGATTTTTCCTTTGGTTGTTCGGTCAAAGAAAAAATAAGCACGCCAACCCGGATTATCAGTTCGCGGACTAAAATTCAGACGGGCGCGCGAAGGACCGCCGATTCAGTTACCGCGGGCGGCCAGTATTTCCTCCAGGGCGTCCATGTAGCGATTGGCCCGCTCCATGAGGGCGTCGTACGCGGCCGGCTTGGTCATATCGGCGCCGGCGCGTTGGAGCAGGTTGACCGGGTGATCCGAGCCGCCGGCTTTCAGCAGGTTGTCATAATACGCTTCGAGCGCGCCCGGTTCTTTGGCGATCACCTTTTGCGACAACACGCTGGCCGCAGCGACGCTCGTGGCGTACTGGTAGACGTAGAAGTTGTAGTAGAAGTGCGGCACGACGGACCATTCGGCGCCCACGATCTCGGGCACTTCCACGATACCCTCGTCGTGACCGTAGTACTTGCGCGCTAGGTCGAGGAACATCTTGTTCAGCTTTTCGCCGGTCAGCGCCTCTCCTTTGGCGATTGCTTCGTGCATCATCAACTCGAATTCCGCGAATTGAATTTGCCGGAAGAAGGTGCCCTTGATCGTGCCGTCGAGGAAGTTGCCGAGCAGGTAGAGGCGTTCATCCTCGTTCTTCACGCGGGTGAGCATCAGGTCGTTGAGCAGATTCTCGTTGAAGGTCGAAGCCACTTCGGCGGTAAAGGTCGAGTAGTACGAAGTCGGGAAGGGCTGCGCGGCATTGGAATAATTGGAATGCATCGCGTGGCCCATTTCGTGCGCCAGGGTGAGGGCTTCTTGATACGAGCCGGTATAGTTCATCAGGATGTAGGGGTGGGTGCCGTACGCCCAACCGCTGGCGTAGGCGCCGGAGTCTTTGCCGTCGTTGGGGTAGACGTCGATCCAGCCGTTGCGGAAGGCGGAGCGCACGGTGTTGATATACTCGTCGCCCAAGGGTTGCAGGGCTTCGAGCAGCAGCGATTCGGCGCGCTCCCAGGTGACGTCGATGGTGACGTCCTCGGTGAAGGGTAAGTACATGTCGTAGTAGTGCAGCTTTTCCTTGCCGAGGGCCTTGGCTTTGAGTTTCAGGTAACGATGGAAGGTCGGCAGATTGCGGTGCGCGGCCTCGATCAGGCTGTGGTAGATCGCCGTCGGGATGTGGTCGTCGTCCATCGACATTTCGAGGCTGGAATCGTAGCCGCGCATCTTGGCGAAAAAGCGGTAGGATTTTAGTTGCGATTGGAGCATTTCGGCGATGGTGCGCTTGAATTGGCCATAGAGGCCGAAAATGGTTTCGAAGGCCATTTTGCGATCGCCGGGATCCAGGCCGCGGCGCACTTTGTTGAAGTTGGAGTACGTCAGCTTGATCTGCGAACCGTCGGCCAGGGTGACGGTCGGGAAGGGCAAATCGGCGTTGGCGAATATGTTGTACGTGTAGTAACCGGCGTCGGCGACGTCGCCCGCGGCGGCCAGGATGCGTTCTTCTTCGGGCGAGAGAATGTGCTTTTGCTTGCGGAGTTTTTCACGCAAGGGAAACGCGTAGTTTTCGAGTTCCGGCCGCCGGCGAATGAGGCGTTCGATTTTCCGCTCGCCCATCGCGACGATTTCAGGATCGATGAAGGACGCGGCTTCCTCGAACCGGGCGCGCAGCGAGCTGATCTGCGATTGCAGAGCCTTGTTTTGGGCGACCTGCGCGTCTTGGTCGGCCAGACGCGAGGTGTAAGATTCCATGTGGCGCATGCGCAGTTCGAGGCTGTAGTAAAGGTCGAGCGCTTCGCCCAGGCGTTTGGCCGGACGGTGCAGTTTGCCTTGGTAGGCGCCAAGGGACTTAATATCCTGCGCAAACGCGTCTTTTTCCTGTTGGAAAGCGTCTAATGAAGGGAAAAGCGCGGTGACGTCCCACTTGAATTCGTCGGGGATTCCCGTGCGCTCTTTGGCGACGGAAACCGCCGCGAAAACCAACAGAACAACGAGCACAAACGCCGTGAAGCGTACCTTGTATAGACGAGTCATCGTCGCGTTCCCTTTCCTCATGTTGTTCAAAAAACAATCAAGCGCCGCAGATTATCAGCCCACGCTCGGCAAGACAAGCCAAACGAGCGTCGCCGAAATTAACATGGTGCGCGGGGTCGTTTATTGATATATTTGTATTTCAAATAACTTCATTGGGGACGTCATATTGGGCCACTTCCGACTTTGGGCGACGGCGTGCGGCGTGTGCTTGTTGCTGTTGCTGCTAACCGTCGGCGCACCACAGGCGGGTCACGAGCATCTGGCACTCATGTACGGAGTTGTGCCGGCGGATATTGCCTTGGCCGGGGCGCGGGCGGAGGGTGTGGCCGGGCCGGGCGCGGCGTTTCATAATCCGGCGGCGCTAGCCGATCTGGCGCACAATTCCTTGACCCCTTGTTACATTTACGCTCAGCCTTTCTTACGTGGCGGCCCGGCGGGGAAGGAGTACGACTTCACCGAGGCGAACAAGGTGTTTTCGATGTCGCTGGGTTGGCCGCTGGGGCGGATGTTTGAGCCGGATGTTCCCGTCGGCATGGGCATGAACATGCTGGTCGACGACAATTTCTCGCGCATTGTCGCCTTCGACGAAGTGAACGAGCCGCGGGGCCAATTCAAGCGTTATGGAATTCGTTCGTTCGCGCTGGCGCACAGTTTGGGCGGGCGCGTGTTCGAGTGGTTGAATGTGGGTGTCGGGTATTTGATGTCGTATAGCGCGGAGGTGAACCTGATTCAGGACGTACAGATTACCTCGTCGACGGAAAACGAGCAGATTCGCTTGACCGGTGCGCCGACCTTTTCGCCGCTCGTGAGTCTTCAATTCAAAACGCGACCGGTGGTCGTCGGTCTGGTGTGGCGCGGCAAGGTGCAGGCGGTCGTTAACCCCGTCACTGGTTTCACGACGCCGAAAGCCGGGGACACCGTGATCGATGAGTTCCCGACGATCATGCAGTTCAAAGACTCGTTTACGCCGAATCAATGGGTTGCCGCCGTGGGTATCGCGCCCGGCGCGATCGTGAGCGCGACGTTACAGGCCGAGGCGCAATTGTGGGCGGAATTCGACGACGAGGTGAGGCGCGGTAACAACTCGCACCGGGAGGCGGACCTGTCCGGGCGGGATATCTTCGTGCCGCGAGTCGGGGTGCGTTATCGGCCGGGAGGTGAATGGGAGGTGCGCGCCGGCTATGCCTACGAGCCATCGCCTTTCGACCGGGTGGGTAGCGAGGATTACGCGATTCTGGACAGCCCGCGTCACCGAGTGGCGGCGGGGGCCGGTTTTAGCGTGGAGCCGAAGTGGCTCGACGCGCCGCTGTCGTTTGATGCAGCCGTGCCGGCGTTGTTGCTATGGCCGCGGGAGAAAAGAACGAAAGACGGCCAAATGCTACGCAGCAGTGGCTACGTTTTGGGAGGCGCGCTTTCCATGACGTGGCGTTACTGAATCGGTGATATAGAAAAGCGGCGATGAGATTAGGAGAGCGGCGTTTTTTGCGGGGTGGCTTGTATGCTTTTCGGCGCTGGGAATTCGAGGAAGTGGATCGCTTTACTTGTGCTGACGACGTTGGCATGGGTGACGACCGCGACGGCGCGGCAGCCGTCATCCCGCGATGTGAAGACGCATAAAGACCACGGCGTGTACCAGCTGGAGATCGACATCGAGGTCCCGCCGGACTTTTTGTATCCGTATCTGATTTATGAAGATCGAATTGCTCGTTGGCAGAAGGACGACACCGTTTCGGTGACATTCCCCGATGGTTTGGAACCGCGGATCGGCAAGCACATCCGGGTGGCGATCGAGGCGCCGACGGACCCCTGGTTCATGATGGAGATCATCAAGCTCGACCGGCCGCATGAAGTGCGCACGGAGTTTGTCGACGGGGTTTTGCGCGGCGACTTCGCCTACTTGTTGGAACCGACCGAGGCGGGGACGCGCTTCGTGCACGAGATGCGCATCAAAGCGGTGGGAACACTCACGACGATCGTGTGGGAGATGTTCGGCAAGCACATGCATCGCCAGAAAATGAAGTCATTCATGGCGAAGATCAAGGAAATCGTCGAGGCCGATTACAGCGCTCGAGTGACGGACGATGTGGCGGACGAGATCGAGTGAGGGCAGCGTGACAAGCCGTTCGTTCATGGTGACCCTTATCTTGTTCATCTGCGCGACGAATGTTTCGGCTTGGTCGGATAAGACGAGCAAAAGAGCGACCAAGGAGGTTCGAACCTTGACGCGAAACGAGATCAAAATCGCTGCACCTCCGGAATTCGTGTTTCCGTACCTGACCGAGGGCGACAAGATCGCTCAGTGGAGTCGTGACGACCGGCTGAAGATCCGTTTCCCACGGGGCAAGGAAGCGCGGGTCGGCATGCAGGTTCACTTTACGATTAAGCTGCCGACCGATCCGTCGTGGCTGGTGGAGATCAGGGCGCTGGACGCGCCGCACGAGATGCGCACCGATATTACCGAGGGGATTTTTCGCGGCACCATTTCTTTTTTACTTGCCGAAACGAAGGCGTCGGGAACCCGGCTCGTGCATGAGGCCGTGATCGAGCCGCAAGGCGCGTTCATGCGATACGCCTGGAAGAAGATCGGACACCAGATTCATCGGAACAAAATGGAAGAGGTCATGGGGCGTATCAAGAACTTGGTGGAAGAAGAATGGCGGCGATCCGGTCAAGCCGCGCCCTCGGGATAAAAAAAGGAGCGAGACGATGGCGAAAAATCGCGCGCAACGCTTTCCCCAACCCAGTGGATCGCAGGAACGGCTTGAACCACGCAAACATGCGGCCGTGGTAGGCGGCGGCTTGGCGGGCGTGGCGGCGGCCGTCGTGCTGGCCGAGCGCGGCGCGTCGGTCACGTTGATCGAGCGGGAAGGCTACCTCGGTGGGCGGGTAGGGGGTTGGACCGACCGCTTGGCGAGCGGCGAAGCCTTCGAGATGGAGCGGGGTTTTCACGCCTTTTTTCGCCAGTATTACAACTTACGCGAACTGCTCAAACGCATTGATCCGGATGGGCGCAGCCTCACGCCGCTGGCGGATTATCCAATTTTCGGGCCGGACGGCTCGGTGGAGAGCTTTGAGAAATTGCCGCGCAAGGCACCATGGAATGTGATGCGTCTGGTGATGCGCACGCCGCACATGACTTTCGGCGACGTGATGCGTTCCAACAGAACGGCCGCGTTGGAGATGCTGAAATACGATCCGGTTGCGACTTATCGCAAGTTCGACGCGGGCACGGCGCGGGAGTACCTCGACTCCCTGAATTTCCCGCTGCAGGCGCGACGCATGTTGTTTGATGTGTTCTCGCACTCGTTTTTCAATCCGGAAGAACGCATGTCGGCGGGCGAACTGCTGATGATGTTCCACTTCTACTTTCTCGGCAACGAAGAAGGCTTGATTTTCGACGTGCTCAACGAGGCGTTCTCCGATTCGTTGTGGCGGCCGTTCGCGCGTTATTTGCAGTCGCTGGGCGTGCAGATTCGTCTCGAAACGACGGCAACGGAGGTCACACGGCGGGAAGACGGTGGGTGGCGCGTCGGGACCGGAAACGACACGGCCATCGACGCCGACGCCGTCGTACTAGCCGTGACAGCGTCGGCGCTGCAGGAAATTGTCACCGCGTCGCCGACGCTGGATGACGGGGAGTGGCGCGCGCGGGTGGACGGCCTTGCACTCACGCTGCCCTTTGCGGTGTGGCGTGTGTGGCTGGACAAGCCCGCGATTTCGGGTCGTCATCCTTTTGTGGGTACAGCCGGACTTGGCTTGCTCGACAACATCTCGCTTTTCGAGTTGTTCGAGGGTGAAAGTCGCCGGTGGGCTTTGCGTGCGGGCGGTTCCGTGGTGGAACTGCATGCTTATGCGGTTCCCGATGAGCGCGACGAGGCGTCGATCAAAGCGGAGTTTTTGGAATACCTGCACGAACTGTATCCGGAGACCCAGAAGGTCGCGATTCTGGAAGAACGATTTCTGCTGCGACAGGATTGCCCGGCCTTCGCCCCCGGCAGTCACGCGACCCGGCCGACCGTGGAAACACCCTTCGACGGGCTGGCGCTGGCGGGCGATTTCGTGCGCCTGCCGATCCCGAGCGCGCTGATGGAGCGGGCGACGGCGTCGGGCTTTATGGCGGCTAACCGGTTACTCGCAAGCTGGGACGTGCGAGGTGAGGCGGTGTGGTCGATTTCTAGGCGCGGTCTTTTCGCGAACGCCGACTCTTAGTGCGCAGCGCGTAAGCGCGTTCGGTATACGCCGCGTCCTCCAACCACAAGCGATGGGCGGCTTTTTTCATTAGCGGTCGGATCAACGAACCCATTTTGAGGGCAAAGCGGAATTCCGGTCTTTCGGATGTGGCGATTGTGGCTTCGGTCACGACGCTGCGGCCGGGGGCGATGGGGGTGGCGTGTGTTTCGACGAGCGAGCCGAGGCCTTCGCCGGCGACGATGGTCATCACGATGGTGCGGGGTTCGGGTGAATGGAAGGTAGCGTCGACCTCTACACAGAAGGGGCCAAGGACGCGATACGCCACTCGCAGCGTGAGCCTTTCAATCGAGACATCGGTGACAACCAGCGACGCGAAGGTGTGCGGATGGTAGTGGTGACCGTGCCAGGGGTCGAGGCGGTTGGCGATAACGTCGTCCGGCTCGCAGGCCGCTTCACGGCGAATGATGGCGGCGATGGAGCGGTTGGGGTCGGGCCGCGGCGCCAGGATGGGTTTGGGCGTGGCCTCGTCTTTCGACCCCATCTGCACCCACACGAGCAGGCCGTCGTCGTACACGGGAAACGCCTGCCAGTGGTCATGGCCGGTTTCGGGGTCGATTTCCAGGCCGTGCCACGGGCAGACGAGCTTGCCGTCGCGGATTCGTCCGCCGGCCAGCGGCCCGCCGAGGTGGGGGCAGGAGTTTTGGCCGATGACGATGCGACCGTTACAGCGGAAGGCGACGAGTTCGCGCCCGTCGATTTCGTACGACTTGGGTTGCGTGCCGATCGCGACGGCGTCATCGACTACGTACCACCCGCCGCTGGGGCGTTGGAGCGCGTGCCGCAGCGCTTTGCGGATGAAGGCGGGGTCGCATTGTTTCCAGTCTGGTTCCGGCGAGATTTTTTGGGCATCGATTGACGGAAGTCGTTTGCCGAACAGAATAATTTTTCCCATGGCTATCCCTTTCGGCGGGTCGACAGCGTTTGGTGCCGAGCCAACCCGTACGAATAAGATAACCGTACCGGAAAACAAAAGCCGCCGCCACAAGGGCGACGGCCGTTGGTCACTCGCGGAGGCTTACCAGAATTTGAGCAGGACGCGCGTGCCCATGCCGTACACGTTCGGCGCGCGGGCACATTTGCTTGGCAGCCAGGTCAGGTTGCGATAATTCACGTAAGGCATGAGCGGCACGCCGAGACGCAAAAGGCTGAGCGTCGCTTGGCCCCACAACATGTTCTTGTAGCCGGGCTTCCACTCCTCTTCGCGTTCGTAATCCCAGACGTCGGATTCGGAATCCCAGTCGGATTGCTGCAACTGGATGAAGGTGTAACGAAAGCTGAGGGTGACCAGCGGCGGCAGCGCCTCGGCCTTGGTCGCGTCGCCCTTAACCAACCACGTGCCCAGCGCGGGCCCCCTGATGGGCACAACATCCACTTGGAACGACGCACCGGTCCAGTCGCCGCCGTCGATCGTGTAGTGCTTGCCGGTGTAGGGCGCGTACGTGAGCATCAGCGGGTTCTTTTCGCCGGTGGGCGATTCGTAGGTTTTGGGTAGAAAGACCTCGTGGAAAAGGTCGACGCCCAACACGAGGCGGCTGTCGAGCTTGTCCGGGAAGAACTTATCGACGCCGAAGTGCAGGCCGAGATCGCCGTTGGAATGCAGATCCCAGGACGTGGTGCCGGAGGTGACAACATCTTCCGGCTCGGGTTGTGTGCCGGTGGGGATGACCACGAGGCCGGTCAGCGCCATGGCCCAACCGGCGCGGCGGAAACTCGTGAAGCCGTCGGTGAAGCGCCAGCGCGTACCGACCTGGATATCGCCGGGCGTCCATTCGTTACCGCGCCATGCCCCCGGCTTGGGCTGGCCCATGGAACCGGCCCACTCCCAGAAATCGCTTTCGGTATAGGAGCGGCCGAGGTTCCACTGATAGTCACCTTCCTCCCATCCGAAACGGGGGTCAACTTCGGCGACCACCATGATCGGGAGGCCGAAGCCCAGCGACCATGTGTCGGTGATGCCGTATTGAACGAGGAAGCCGAGGATTTGCAGTTCGGCGTGCGCGGCGGGTTTCAGGATACCTTGTTTGCCGGCGCCCGGTTCGTGTCGCACCATTTCCTCGATCAGCGGGACCAATTCGCCATCCTTATTCCATTTGTCCTCGACCACGGAGATGAAATAGAAGACGTCAAGCATCCACGTGCTTTTCGGCAAGGTTTCGGTAAACCCGGCGGCCGCATTCAGCGGCAGGCAAAGGAGCAACAAGACCGCGACAAATCCCGCGGCCCTCATGGTTTGGTTCCTTTCCGTATTTCGGCTAGTTCCTCGCCGAAATTGAACTCCTTGAACCCGGCGGTGGTGCAGGGGACACGGCCGGCGGCGACGTGCACGCGCAGGCTATCGGGTTCCATGACGACCGAGAACATGCCGTCGCGTTGATCTTCGAGAAAACGGAGGGCGAGAAGCTGCTTGGCGCGCTCTGCGTCGATATCGCCGTAATTTTCATCGAGAGCGTCGGCGAGATTCCAGAACGCGCGCACCGAGCGCAGGTAGAAGCTGCTCCAATAGCGCTGGGACTGGATCGTGAAATTGATCACCGAGTAGCCGATCTCGTCGAGGTTTTTCTGGAAGTGCGAGGTGGTGAACAAGTCGTCGGGGCCGACGCTGGCCAGCATTTGTCCGTACTGGTCGAGGTTGGCGGGATCGTTCGGGTCCGCTCCGTAGGCGAAAACGCCGCCCTCGGGTTTATCGGTGATATTGCCCTCCGTTTCCACCACGGAGAACTGGCCCTGCGCATCGGCGAGCAAGAAGTTCCAGCCGAAGGTCGGCATTTTGTCCGACAAGTAATCCACGGCGTCCTCGACGTTCTCGGAGGTGCGCAGCATTTCGCGGCCCATGATGCCAATGGGTACGCCGGCCGGTTTCAAGCGACCGAAAATCAAGCCTTCATTGAAGGAGGCGGTGAACGAGTTGCTGAGCGTATCGGAGGAGTTGTAGAGGTAGGAGAGGCCGTCTTCGTTCATGCCGGAGAAGCCCCACACGATGCCCGGATAGCCCGCGGCCACGAAAGCGCGGCCGTTGTCGGGCACGTGCATGATGAGCACCGGGTGCTTGTGGGCGATGTCGCTATCGAGCATCGCGAAGTTGTGGGCGAGAATCATTTCATCGTTTTTCGTGGCAGAGCCACGCACCGCAAAGCCCAAGGCGGGCGGTTGCGAACGGCCGTCGTCCACACCTTGGTTGGGCACCTGCCAAGGCATTTTGCCGTAGCCGGCAGTAGTGAAGGTGAGGCGCTCGTCGCGCATCGACCGCGGATGGTGCGGCGGCGTGCGGACGAACTTTTGCAGGTCGGTCGCTTGCAGCATCAGCGAGATGGCAGTTCCGGGCTCCATGTCACCGGGCGGCGTGAAAGTCGCCATGACGGTTTTGCCGTCGCGCGCGTAGGGCACGACTTCGATGTTGGAGTCGTCGGTGGTATAGACGGTTTCGCCGTATTGAACGCGAACGGATTCCGCGTCGACGCCGGGTCGGTCGTCGTCGATGACGAAGCGGAAAACGGCATCGGTGGGGATTTCGACCATGGCGGCGAATGAGTGTGGTTCGTAGGGATCCATCAAGCCTTCATGCGTTTCGTCGATCTCGCCGTCGCCATCATTATCGCAGCCGTCACTGTCGGTGCCGACAACTTCCACACTGAGTAGTGAGGGGGACTGCTGCAGCTTGATGAAGAAGGTGATCGAACGGAACCCCATCAACGTGTCGAAGAAGGTATTCATGACGAGTATCTGTTCGAAGGGCAGGTTGGCGCCGTCGGCGATGCCCTGCATTTCTTCGATGTATTCGTCGGGGATGTACTCCAACAGGTCCCATCCGGATTCGAGCATCATCTGATAGGAGAACTTGCCGTCGCCGTAAATTTCCTCGTCCTGATACCGAAGCATCACGCTGGCCACGTCGGCCCGCTCGCGGTTCAGGTAGGGAAATATCGATGTTGACAGCAAGCGCGTGTACATCGAACGGATTTTGCTTGCGAAATGTTCACCGTGCTGAAATCCGCGTTCGTAGGACGTGCCGGTCACGGTGTAGGTTTCGTAATAGGGCGGCTGGGAGGATTCGTACAAGAAGTAATCGCACGAGATCAACCAGAACGAAGAAGCAACCATGAGCGCCACGGCGACGAATCCCCACAGAAGCCATCTCCGACGATGGTGGAAGGGCGTTGCAGTCTTCAGGGCTCGCTCCTCTCTTTACGAAAGCAGGCAAATAGTCCGCTGCGTTGATGTTTCACCGACGGCTTGCAAATTCAGCGGTCGAGGCGGATTCGTCCATCGCGCTGTGATCGTTCGGTATCGCGGCCCGGCCCGTCGGTGTTTTTCCGGGCTTTGAAACGTTTGTCTATCCTTCGCTTGGCCACTGTTGTCGTCATCAACACGCTTGATCAGAAGTGGCCGTGTTAATCGAACAAGGAACCTGGATCGGTCCATAGGGTTACCAGGAACTGCAACGCGCCGCGGACGGCATCCGGCGCCGGGTCGGCAAAGAAGGGGCCGACCGGCAATCCGCCCAAGTCGGGCAGGCCGTTGAGGGTGAGCGGGCCGAGTTCCAGCGGGAAGAGGCCCAGAGCCGTGAGCAGGCCGTTGAGGTCGGCCAGGTGCAACGTTTCGATAGTCTGCGAATTGACGTCGTGCGGTGTGCCCTCGTAAAAAGCCGCGCTGTAATTCACGGCGAGGGTTTCGAGTTCCACGGCGAGTTCCGCATCCAGCACGACGTCGCCAAGCAACAGATCGTCAACACCGAGATCGAAGTGACCGTTCCCGTTTAGATCGTCGAAGCGGATCTGGTCGTCACTTTGGTCGTCGGTTTCCGCAGCGAGGGCCGCGAGCATTTCATCTAAGCGGGTAAACGTGTGCCCGAGCGCGCAGCCTGCCTCCTGCATATTTTCGACGCCGCCTTCCTCCAGCAGATACATGAAATCGGGGAATGTCTCGCTGGCGAGCAAGCCGTCGAGCAGGCCGATGATCATATCGATCGTTTCGATGATGTGCATTTCTTCATCGCTGAGCGGGACGCCGATGGCCGTGTAGTCGAAGGAAAGGTTGTGGGCCAATAGGATGTGGATCACGCCGTTGAGCGCCGAATTGAGCGCGGCGAAAAAGTGCAGGTCGGCTTCGTCGAACTCGCCGCCGAAGCTCAACAGCGGCGCTTCATCGATGGAGAGGGTCAACTCGTCGAGTTGGAATTGCAGGTTCGTCTCGGTCAAGAGATCGGCGTATGCCGCCTCGCCGTCCCAGACGACGTAACCGAGTTTCTCGACGAGATAAAGATGAATGGGGTGCGTGTTTTCTTCGTTGTAGTCGCGTTCGGTTTGTTGTTTCTGCCAATCGTTGTCGAAGGTGATGTTGGTGATCGTGCTGAGGATCTGATCGACAAAATTAAGCAGGCGCATGGGCCCGGCGAGCACCAAACCGAATTTGGCGTCGACGGAGTCGGGCTGCAACTCCAAGGCTTCGTTGAAAGCGCGGGCCGCGTGTTCCGCGTCATTGTCGATGAGATAATGTTTGCCCTGCGCGATCCACTCGTCGTAATCGGGCGGCTCGGCATCGTCCGCATCGTCATCGGCGCACGCAGGCACGATACATAAAAGGAATAAAAGGCACAAAAACGACAAGGGGAGAGATAGACTTTTCAACGTGACACCTTTGCCATGCAATCCGCAGAAGCCGCGGAATTCAGAATTGAAGGCCAATTCATTCTCATTCAACGCAGGAAAACTTAACATAAAATGTTGAAACCGCAAACCGGGGGTGAAGCGTTGACAGTGGGCCGAAGCGCCCGGTACGTTTTGCACCACGGCTGACACGGTGGGGTTTGTATGATGTTTGTACGTTCGTCTGTTTCTTGGCATGCCATTGCGGGGCTGATCGCGTTCGTCGCGTTTCTCGGTTTCGCCTGCGCCGCGGACGATGATGACATCGACGACAACTCTCCGAATGGCGACGATGACGACAACAACGACGCGTCCGACATGCCGGATGTCGATCGCCGACATGCGGCGCTACCCGAAGGAGACGTGCCCTACGTGCAAGTCGGGGGATTGCCGGTGCCGACCCATCGCACCGCCGACGATACGGACGTGATGTCGTTGGATGGGACGTGGCTTTTCGCGACGGACCCGGACGACGTGGGTCAAAACGCGCAGTGGTTCGACGAAAGCTACGACCGTGGCGCGTGGGTCGAGATCGCGGTGCCGGGTAGTTTCTCCACCGAGATCCCGGAACTGCTCGATTACAAGGGCGTGGGATGGTACGCGCGTTCCTTCGACGTGCCCGCCGGAGTTTCCGACGCCGAGATGGAAAGCATGTTCCTGCGCTTCGGGGCGATCTTCTTGCGCTCGCAGGTCTATGTGAACGGAACGGAAGTCGTCTTCCATCACGGCGGGTACACGCCCGTATTCGCGCCGGCGATCGGCCTGCTGCAGCGAACCGGCAACGTCGTCGTCGTGCGCGCCGACAACCGCATCACGTGGGGCTCCATACCGGTCGACACGTATTTCCACCCCGGCTCGCACGGCTGGTGGCCCTTCGGCGGCATAACGCGGCCGGTATCGTTACACACGCTGCCCGTGAACTGGCTGTTCAAAATCGAACCGCGCTTCGTGTCGGCGGCGGGCGGCGTGGAACTGACTTTGGGCGTGCGCCACGGCGGCTTCGGCGGCGGCACGGTCGTCGAATTCGAACTCGCCGGGCCGGACGGTGTGACGACCTCCGGTACGCGACGCCTCACCTTGCCCTACGCGGGCGTGCACATGTTTCGCTTTAAGTTGGCGACCGACGCGCCGCGAGTTTGGTCGCGCGAAGCGCCGGACAACCTGTATGTGCTCACGGTGCGCGACGCGGGCGGTGACGAGGCAAGCGTGCGCTTCGGGTATCGCGACCTGCGCGTGGACGGCAACCGCATCATGCTCAACGGCCGGCGCGATTTCTGGCGCGGCATCAATCGTCATTCAGACCACGCGGCTTCCGGGCCGGTGGAGAGCGCACAAACCGTGGCGCGCGACGTGGAGCGCATGCGGCAACTGCACGTGAACCACACGCGGCCGGGCCACTACCCGGTGGACGAGCGTTTGCTCGACGCGCTGCTCGAGGCGGGTATTACGATCATCGAGGAAACGCCGGTCTACCAATTGCAGTTCGGGCAGATGCAGGACGAGCACTTGTTGGCTGTCGCCGCGCAGCAGATGGCGGAGGTCATCGAGCGCGACAAAAACAACCCGGCGATTCTCGCGTGGTCGCTGGGCAACGAGAACGGTAGCTACTGGCCGACTTCCGGCGTGCTGACCAGCCACATGAACGCGCAGGCCAAGCGTTTCGATCCGTGGCGTCCGACGATCGTCGTGGTCGCCAACGAGACGTGCGAGGTGCCGATCAATTTCACGCTGGAGCACGTCGACATCATGGGCGTCAACCAGTACTACGGCTGGTACATGGGTAAGGTCAGCCCGGGGGCGGGGCAGTGCATGGACACCATACATCGCCTCTTTCCCGACAAGCCGATCGTCGCCACCGAGTTCGGCGCCGGGGCTTTGGCGGGCCGTCATTTGCCGGAGGGGCAGGAGCCGGGTCGCGAATCGCTGACCGACCACAGTTACAGCGAGGAGTTTCAGGCTTGGTTCCTTGAACAACAGATGAACCAATTGCTGGCCCGCGATTACCTTTCGGGGACGATGCCGTGGGTGCTGGCGGATTTCCGCATGGAGTGGAACCCGACGACGGGCAATCCGCACCCGGTCGTGGGCATGAACCTCAAAGGGCTGCTGACACACGACCGCGAGACCGAAAAGCTATCGTTCGGGTTGATCTCGGACATCTACGGCGAGTTGGCGGAGGACGGCCGATGAATTCGATACCGCAACGGCTGCGTGTGGAAGGTCCGGACGCGTGGAATTACAGCATGGACGGAATTTTCGTCGCGCAGATTCACTTGCTGGTGGAATTTGCCGGGGCGCTGGATCACGACCGCTTGCGACGCGCCGCGCGCCTGGCGATGGACGCCGAGCCGGTGTTGGGTTGCCGCTTCGTACGGCGCTGGGCGTTCCCCTATTGGGGGCGGCTGCCCGACGCCGTGCTCGACCGGGGCGACTGGCTGCGGGAGAGCCGCGACGAAACGGATATCGACTCGTTCCTGGCCGAACCCTTGGTGGCCGAAACCGGGCCGCAGATTCGCGTGCTGCACGTGGCGCTGCCGGCGGGTGACCGGCTGGCGATCAAGGTGAACCACGCGATGGCCGATGCGGGCGGCACGAAGGAAGTCGGGTACCGAATCGCCGACATCTACCGCCGCTTGGGCGACGAGCCCGACTATCGGCCGCCGATCAATCGCGGTTCGCGCGGCCTCTGGCAAGTGGTCAAACTTTTTGCGCCGTGGCGGCTGCCGGGTATCTTCGCCCAATTCGTGCGGGACGTCAGGCGCAGCAACAAGCCTTTTGCCACCGTGCAATTCCCGGCGGGAACCGAATCGGGAGAACATTACCGCTTCGTCTTTCACCGTTTCGGGCCGGAGCGGCTGCGGGCGCTGCGCACGTACGCAAAGCAAGTCGACGCCACGCTCAACGACATGGTCGTCGCGGCGATGTTTCGCGCGCTGGTTCGGGAAGCCGGGAACCCCAACGGCGCGATGCTGCGCCTGGCCTGCACCGCCGACCTGCGCCGCTACATGCCCGGCGGGCGGGGCGAAGGCATCTGCAACATCAGCGGTTTTTTCTGGCCGCAACTTCCCACCGGCGTCGGCGCCGATTTCGCCGAGACCCTGCGCCGCGTCAAAGCGGATGTCGACGAGGTCAAGAAACACTATCTCGGGCTTAGTTTCGTGGCGATCGGCACCGCGCTGGCCGCGCCGTATCCGTTCGGTATTAAGTTTTGGATGAATCGCAAAATCTTTTCGCACCTCGTTCGCTCCGAAAACATGTGTCCCGTGTTGACGAACCTGGGGCCCATCGAAGAAGCGGCGTTGGAGTTTGGAAGCCCCAAGGTGCGCGGCGCCGAACTGGTCGTGCCGGCGGCGCGGCCGCCCGGCCTGGCGGTGGGGCTGTCGGGGTACGGCGATTCCATGACGCTGACGGTCGGGTGCTTTGCGCCGGGCTTTCCGCCCGAACGCGCCGTCGCCATCTTCGCCGCCGTCGACGAGGAATTGCCGACGTAGGATAAAATTATCCGTTCAATCAAGTATCCCACGCGGTTTCGTTTTCTTCCAAACGTGATACCCTGCCGGCAACTTCCTTCAACCCAGGAATGATTGATGACGGATCCAAGACTGCTCGACGTGGACAGGCTATACGAAATGGTCGCGGAGGCCATCGACGCGGTTTTGCACGGCGCGGATGAGACCATCCGTCGCACACTCGTCGAGTCACTCAGCGCGCAAATCGACGTGGTCGCGGCGGCGGCGGATTTGGCGACTTTCGGGCTGGCGGGAAGGGCCCTCGACGCAGCGCGCAAGCTCGTCGATCTCCTACCCCGAAACCGCGTAGCTACAGAGCAGGACCTGATCAACATCGGTTTGTATGACCTCTCGCGGATTTTGCGGCATAGCCTGGCCGAACTGAGAAAAGACGGCGAGAAAAACCAGAGCCGAATCGAAAAGTTGGAGAAGGCCCTCAAGCGTGTCGACAATTTGATCTGGCAGAACGTCGCCGACGTTCCCGAGCCGGAAGGGTACATCGAGCGCGACGGCAAGCTTGAAGAAATCGCATCGGTTTTGGAGAACGGCGCCGCCGTGGGGATCACCGGCGTCAGCCTGGAAGGCATGGGCGGCGTGGGGAAATCGTACCTCGCCCAGGAATTCGCGCTGTCGTGCGAAGACAAATACGAGAACGTCGTCTTCCTGCGACTCGACGAACTTTTCAAACCGGCGGCGGCGTTGACGGCGTTGATTATCGCCCTGGACGGCAAGCCGCCCGAGGTCGAAGCCAAAGCCGGCAGGCAGGTGTGGGAGTTGGCGCTGCGAAATCACGCCCAAGCGCTACTGGCCGCCTCGTCGGGCCTCTTGGTGTTGGACAACGTCGACAAGTACGCGCAAATCGAAGCGCTGCTGCCGCAAAAGGGTTCCGGTTGGCAAACCATTATCACCACTCGCGACCGGGCGCTGTTCGCGGGAGCCGTTCATCCGCCGGAAATGGTCGAAGTCGCGGCCTTCACGGTGGCTGAAACGGAACGCTTTTTCGCCGATCGACTCGGCAAACTGTTCGAAGCGCACCGCGACAAACTTCTGGCAATAGCCACCGATAAAGTCGAATGCCTGCCGCTAGCTCTGGAAGTGCTCGTCGGTCACATCAAGGTTCGCGGACCAATCGACGGCTTTGATAACGCGATCGACGATTTGACCTCGCGCTTGGAAGAAAGCCTCAGCGCGGCGTTACGGCCCGCTGGTACGGGCGACACGAGCGGCGTATCGGAACGAGACGCGCGTAACCGGCGGATCGTCGATGCCGTGTTGTACCTCAGCCTTAAAGATTTCGAAAACAATGCCATCGCGCGGAATTTGCTGCGGGCGGTACGGGAGTTTCACCCGCAAAGCGGCGGGCGATGCGACCACGTCATCGCGGTGTCGGGAAACGACGAAAACGAAGCTTGGCCGATGTTGGACCGCCTTATCTTTCAGCGGGTCGTTATCCAGGAGCGGCGGGGCGAATTGCGGCGCGTGCGCCTGCACACCCTTATGCGCGAGGTGATCGGAAAAGCCGATGCCGAGTACGACGAAAAGAAATATGCGCGGCGGTTTTGGTTGACCATGCTCGGTTTGCTTTTCGAAATGGATGAAGACACGGGTCGAAACGCCGATGTGGCGATGAAAAAAGCGCAAATGGAAGCTGAGAACTTGCGGAAAACGGCGCTGCGTATCGAGGCAGGCGGTTGGGTCACCGTGGAACAGGGTGCAACGCAATCGGCGCCCGGGCGGTTCGCGGCGGGATTCTCCCAGTGGGCGAATCTTACGTGGTTGCCTGCCGAGCGCCGCGGGTTTTTGGTTGCCGGAAAGCGGGACGCGGACGCAGTACGTGATGCGCTCGCGCAGGCGAACTGCCTTTGGTCGCTGGGCGATTTGGCGCGGCGTGAGGACGATTTGTCGGGGGCGCGAGCCTCGTATGATTCGGCGCTGCCGCTTTTTCGTGCGATCGGGCATCGTTTGGGGGAGGCGAACTGCCTAAGGTCGCTGGGCGATTTGGGGCTGCGTGAG
>JAVCCK010000018.1 GCA_030765525.1 Candidatus Lernaella stagnicola | reverse complement strand
TGCGACAACGACATCAACATCATTATGTTTTTCATTCTGTCTGAAGTGACTGACGACGACGATCTCGTTGATGATAACGATGACGACGACGACGATGACGATGACGATGACGACGACGATGATGACGACGACGATGATGACGACGACGATGACGATGACAACGATGATGATAACGACACCGCGCCCGGCGACCCTGTCCTCGTGGCGTTCCAATACGCCGGGATTGACGGCGCGTGCCATGTACTCGACGACGTCACGATTACCGACGGAAACAAAACCACGGTCCTCAACGAGAGCTTCGAATCCGGTTCGGTACCGGCCGGTTGGTCGCAGATCGCAAACCTTCCCTCGTATACGTGGGATATCAACGGCGGAACCGCGTCGGGCATGACCCCGCACACGGGAAGCTACGAAGCGGAAATCGAATGGCAGGCGGCCGCGCAACAAAACGAATGGTTGATTACGCCCAGCCTCGGCGGAGCCAACAACGGGCCTTTCGAAATGACGTTCTGGAACGCGGGAAGCGTCTATTGGTCCTCAAACGCTACGCTGCACGTGCACTATTCCTGTGACGACGGCGATACGTGGAATGAAATGTATACCTTCCCCGACGGCGATGAGACCGACAACTTCGTCTGGTACGGAAACACGTTGGCCTTCGATTGTGGCGCGGGCGATGACGACGACGATGACGACGACAACGATGACAACAATGATGACGATGATAATGACGACGACTCCACGCCGAGCGAGATGGAATGGACCTTCGTTGTCTATATGGCGGCAGACAACAACTTGTCGTCGTTTGGCAGCGGCGACCTGCAGGAAATGCAGGCCGTCGGCTCCACGAGCGAAGTCAACGTGATTGTCGTTTACGACGGTCCCAACAACAACGACAGCCGCACCTATTACGTCGAAGCGGGTAGCTTGGTGACGCTGCAAAATCTAGGCGAAATCAACACCGGCGACCCCGACGACCTGACCGCCACCGTCGGGTGGGTGTTCAACCATTACCCGGCCGAAAAAACGGCGCTGGTCATTTGGAATCACGGAAGCGGTTGGCACGATGCCAACGACGTGCCGGTGTTCAAATACGTCGCCTACGACGAAAGCAGTGGAAACGACGCCCTGGAT
Source organism: Candidatus Lernaella stagnicola (assembly GCA_030765525.1). Taxonomy (NCBI): domain Bacteria; phylum Candidatus Lernaellota; class Candidatus Lernaellaia; order Candidatus Lernaellales; family Candidatus Lernaellaceae; genus Candidatus Lernaella; species Candidatus Lernaella stagnicola. The sequence goes on along the minus strand of JAVCCK010000018.1, from coordinate 71,751 downwards.
AACGAGGAACTCGATGATGCCCTGCAATGGCTTCGCTCCAATACGCCGGTCGGCACGATCGATCTCATCGGCTTCGACGCCTGCCTGATGCAGATGGCGGAAATCGCTTATTACCTCAAAGACGATGCCGACGTGATGGTCGGCTCCGAGGAAACCGAGAGCGGCGACGGCTGGCCATACGACGACGTGCTGCAGGAACTGTACGACAATCCGTATTGTACGCCCGCGACACTGGGAACCGCCATCGCCCAGGCGTTCGTGGCCCAGCCCGACGCGACGCAATCGGCCATCGACCTGAGCGAAATGACCTCCCTCGCCACCGCGATGGACGGCTTGGCCGATGCGCTGCTCGCGGTCGGCGGCACGTCGCATTCCGATGTCTACGACGCCTACATGGACACTCTTTACTTCGATGACTATGACTACATTGACCTCTACGATTTCGCGTCTGAGATCATCTCGCAAAACATTAATTCGACGATCAACAACAAGGCGTCCGCCCTGCAGAACGCGGTCAATGACGCCGTGATCTGGCACGGCCACGGTGGCTACAGCTACGCCGATGAGCACGGAATTTCAGTGTATTTTCCGGTGCCTGGCTCCGGAAACTTCGACAGCGACTACTACAGCCTGGCCATCGCCCAGGCCACGAGTTGGGATGACTTGATCGACGATTGACCGATCCGCCTTTGGTAGCGAAGTCCGGTTATTGTTTTTCAAAACTTTCTCTTGACTTGTCGATGAATATTTGCAATACTTCTACTCGCAAGAAACTCGGAGAAACCCTGTAGACTCTGAGTTCGTTGGTTGGTATATTCGCCTCCGGCCCGAACGTTGCGCTTTTCAACTTAAGCGGACAGACTTCGATCGGACCGGGCAACCTCAGGAGGCGTTCTCGATGTCAAAGAAAATTTTCACGACCGGTGAAGTCGCCCGCCTATTGGGTATCAACATCAACACGGTCATCAAATGGTTCGACCAGGGCGACATTGACGGCTTCCGTTTGCCGGGCAGTAACGAGCGGCGCATTCCGCTTGCCGGGCTTCGTCGATTTATGGCCAAAAACAGTATTCCGATGGATTTACTGAGCGAAGATACACCCATGCGTCGGCAACATCACCGTGTGTCCTGCTCGGATCAGGCCGAGATGACGATCGTGAACGGCAAAACGTACGGCCCGTACCAGGTGTCGGTGCTCGACGTGTCTCACGGCGGCGCGCGCCTGGCCGTCAGCGGCCGCAAACCGCTTAGCTTTCCGGTCGGGCATTTTGAGTTATCCGTTCAGGTGACCGACGGCAACTTGTCCGGCGCCGTCTGGCGTGGTCACGTCGCCCACATCACGCCGCGCGGTGACGACCTTTTTGTCGGCATGCGTTTCTTGGAACTGCCGACCAAGGAAGCGAAAAGCGTCGACGCGTTCGTTGCCGCAAACACCTGATTCGCCGCCTCTCGAAGAGCTCGCGCACCATACAACCGATTCCGTAAGCCAAAATCGTGTGCGAACCAGGGCCGTTGTCTCCCTTCACATATCCGACTAGAATGCCGCCACGGCAAATACGATTTTGCCGCTAATAAAAGGAGGCTTCTATGGCGTTTTCCCGTTATTTACTCATGCTTGCCATTCTCTCCCTGTTTGTCGTGTCGTTCGCGTTTGCGTTTGCGTGCGGTGACGACGATGACGATGACGACAGCGTTCCGGGCGATGATGACAACAATGACAATGACAACGACGATGACAATGATGACGCGGGCGACGATGACGATGACGATGACAATGACGACGATTCATCCGCCGGGGCTGTTTGGACGGACTCAACCACCGGCCTTACCTGGCAAAACGAGATGCCGATCCAGTTAATTTGGGAACAAGCCCTTAGCTACTGCAACGATCTGGAATGGGGTGGATTCAGCGACTGGCATCTGCCGACGATTTCCGAACTGCGCTCCCTGATTCGCGGCTGCGATGCGACAGCGACCGGCGGCTCCTGCGGCGTGACCGATTCGTGTCTCGCCTACGACTCGTGCTGGGACATAATCTGTTGGTCCTGCGATGAAGGAAACGGCCCGGCCAACGGCAATTTCTGGCCGAGCGAAATGGTAGGCCTGGGCGGCTGGTATTGGTCTTCTTCGGCCATTTCGGATTACGCCGATTGGGTGTGGGCGATTCCCTTCTACGGCGGCGATATTGACGGCTACGACGCCTCGCTGGAGGTCTACGTACGCTGCGTCCGCTGAGCATCTAGAACCGCTTTCGCGTCCGCGGATCCCCGTCGTTCCAGACGCGCCCTCTTAAACAAGAAACGGCCCGCCGCTCGGCGGGCCGTTTTCAATTTATGATTTCGGTAGCACGTCTAGAAGCAACTCGGGTCGATGCCGGCGCCCGCGTTGATCAACCGGGCGATCTTCCGCGCGTAGCGGTACGAATCGCGAGTGCCTTCATCCAGGTAATCCTCGATGTCGGCGATCGCTTCGGCAACCGTCGCGGCGTCGGTCCAATCCGACAGATGAACCGGCGTATCCAGGGCAAAACCGGCTTGGTAGTCGAGTTGATCGGACAATTCGTAGGCCGCCAAATTCATCAGCAATCCCGCGTAATGCTTCAACGCGCGTTTTTTCCAGTCGCGGCGTTTGTAGTTTTGCTTGAACTTGGCTTTCAACGCCTTCTTGATGTCCTTTTCGTCGTCGAAATAGGGCGAGTATGTCGCGGCGAGACGCGCGATTTCCTTCACGTCTTTCTTGTCGTACGGGCTAAAATGTCCGCCGCCGTGGCCGTGCCCGTGACCGTGACGCCCTTTTTTCTTGTCGAAATAGCGCCGCCAGAAATGCGTCCGTTTCGGATTGACGCTGCCCGGCTCGCAACCCAAGTGTGTCAGGCCGAAAGTCAAACCGAATTCATCCCCGCCGGCGATGATGATGCCCAGGCTGTCCGCGGTGGTCAACATCATGTCGACCGGCGCCGTCGTCAGGTCGATCACGGCGACATAACAGTGCTTGGCGTTGACAACCCGGAAGAAACCCGTGTCGTCGGAAAAGTCGAAGTCGAACAGTTCGTCCGCGCCGTCGACGAATCCGTCACACTGATAATCCCGGTAGAAATCGACGCGCACGCCCTCGATGCCCGCATCGTCATCCGTATCCACCACGCCGTCGCCATTGTCGTCAAACAACACGTAGCCGCCCATTTCGTAATAAACCGGCTGCGGCGCCGCAAGGCCGAAATTGATGTCGAGGTAGTCTTCCTCGGTGGTAGCCACCGCGACCAACTCGTCGGTGGTATGCACGAGCCCGGTGGGAATGAATCCCGGATCCAAATCCGCCACGTAGCAGCGCCCCGCGTGCGTCGGCAGGAAGAAGAATCCGTCGTTGCCGTCCGTGCCTTCCAGCGTGTAATCGTAGTCGTAGATCTCGTCGTTGCCGTCAATGATGCCGTTGCAGTCGTAGTCCCGCGTGAACATCACCCGCACACCGCCGATGCCGCTTTCCTCGGCGTCGAACTCGCCGTTCCAGTTCTTGTCGTGGAACACGTAACCGGCCATGGTGATTTCCTCGGCGGCAAACGCTGCGCTGCTACCGATCATCAAACCCACCATCGCGAGGACGACTAAAACCAAGATGTGTTTCGTTCTCATAGGCTCCCCTCCTCCTTCGAATCACGCCACAAAAAAGTGACTACCTGACTATCGCTTTCTTATGCATGCCCGCCCGCAACATCTTTCACGTTGCAAGCAGGCGGCCTGTCCTACTTCGCCGTCTTGACCGCCTCGATGGCCGCCGGATTTGCGCACGAGGCGACATCGCCGACCTTCTTGCCGAGATACACGTCTTTGACCACGCGCCTGAGTATCTTCGCCGACCGCGTTTTCGGCAGATCGTCGACGAATAGGACCTTCTTGGGCCGCAACGTCTTGCCGAGTTCTTTCACGATCTGCTTCACGATATCCGCGCGCAATTGCTCGCTCGCTTCCACGCCCTCTTTCAACACGATGAACACCACCGCGTCCTCGCCCTTGAGCTTGTCGGGCACGCCGATCGCCGCCGCTTCCATGGCGTAACGATGCTGCAACGCCGCCGATTCGATTTCCGCCGGACCGGTGCGCTTGCCGGCGATTTTGATCGTGTCGTCGCTGCGCCCGCGCAGGAACCAGAACCCGTCCTTGTCCCGTTCGGCCCAATCGCCGTGGAACCAAATGTCATCGAATACCGAGAAATAGGTTTCCAGGTAGCGATCCGGATCGTTCAAGAACCCCTTGGTCATTGACGGCGCCGGTTTCTTGCACACCAAGTGCCCGATGCCGACCGGCAGCGAGTTGCCTTCCTCATCGAATACATCGACCGCCATGCCCAGGCCGGGCCCGCGCAAGGTACACGGCTTCAAGTCCGTGATCGGCAGCGGCGAAAGGTGGCAACCGACGATTTCCGTGCCGCCCGAAATGTTGATGATCGGCAACTTTCCTTTGCCGACCTTATTGAAAAACCACATATAGGATTCCGGATCCCACGGCTCGCCCGTCGAACCCAGGTACTTCAGCGACGACAGATCGTGCTTATCGACCCACTCCTCGTCAAAGCCCTTGAGCAAGCGAATCGCCGTCGGGGAAATCCCCAGATGGGTGATCTTGTGGCGCTCCACCAACTCCCACAGCCGATCCGGATCCGGATAGTTCGGCGCACCGTCGAACAGTACGTACGTGCTGCCGAAAACCTGCACGCCGATCATCTCCCACGGACCCATCATCCAACCGATATCGGTGAACCAGAAGAAGACGTCGCCCACCTTCACATCGAAAGCGTAGCCGAGTTCCTTGGACATCTGTGCCAAACAGCCCGCGTGCGTGTGCACCGTGCCCTTGGGTTTGCCCGTGGTGCCCGAAGTGTAAATCATCAACGCGTAATCTTCGGCCTCCATGATCTCCGTCGTGCAGGCTTCGGATTGCTCGGCGATGAATTCCGTCCATGTCACGTCGCGACCGGCGACCATATTCACGTCCACGTTGGCGCGCTCAAACACGACGACCGTTTCAATCGACGGCGTCATCTCCACGGCGCGGTCGGCCTCTTGTTTAATCGGGAATATTTTCCCGCGGCGCAGGGAACCATCGGCCGTAAACAGCAGCTTGGCCTTCGCGTCGTCCATGCGGTCGGCCAGCGCGCGCGCGCCGAAACCCGAGAAGACCGGAATGACGATCGCGCCGATTTTCATCGTGGCAAAAAAGGCCGCCACGATCTCCGGCACCATCGGCATATAGATCCCGACTCGATCGCCGCGCTGCACACCGGCTTGCTTCAGGGCGTTAGCGGTACGGCACACGAGCGCATTGAGTTGCGCGTAAGTCCATTCGGTAACGTTGCCGTCTTCATCTTCGTAGATTATCGCCAGGCGCTCGCCGTGGCCGTCGCGAATATGGCGGTCGATGCAATTGAGCACGATGTTCGTCTTGCCGCCGATGAACCATTTCGTCCACGGGAAGCCACCTTCCTGCACCGCCGAATAAGGCTCGTACCACTCGATATTCAAATCATCCAGGGCGGCGTCCCAGAACCAACTTGTGTCCTCCACGCTGCGTTGGATGAGTTCGTCGTAGCCTTCAATTCCATGCTTTTGCATAAAACGCGCGATGTTGCTCTTTTCTAGATAATCTCCATACGGTTTCCAGATGATATCGCTCATTACCTACTCCTGCCGAATCGAAAGGGACACGGGGCCTTTTTGATGTGTGGCATATGATCCCACCGGCGCTGCCGCGAGGCAAGAGGGTCCGGCCAACAAATCACCGAAAAACCCTCCCAAACAGCACTAAAGACAGGACGACCGGTCATCCAAGCCTGCGAACCCGCGCGCCGTTTTACGGGTGAATTGTTCCTTCTCGGGTCACGCAACCGGCGGCGCCTCTTTTTTGCATCGTCGCGTTCTCCAAAATCGTGTATCTTATCGCCTCTGTTCACGCATCACTTTTTACGTCGCACCGGCGTTGTCTATGCAGGAGGCTCGGTCGCCGTTGCTCAACAAAGTTGCCTTCATTGCCCGTCGCGCCTTTCTCGATGACGACGCCAACCGGTCGGCGTCATCCTCCGAACCGCTGCGCTGGTGGGAGATCGCCTTTCTCGCTTGTCTGTTGATCGTCGCGTGGCAGATACGCGGCTATGTCTTCGAACGAGTCGTGCACCTTGACGGTGAATCCGTTTTCCGCGCCGCCGACGCCGTCAACCATAGCGCCGACCCCTGGGACCTGCTGATTACAGCCGGTTTTTCCGGCTCCGGAACCGGGGGCCAAAACCTCTTTTACGCCATTAACGCCGCCCTGGCCGGTCGCGTGGAACACCCGGTTCAGGCCATGCGCCAACTGGCGTTGTTTTTCGGAATCGGCATCCTCGTGCCGTTCTTTTTTTGGATACGACGCGCCCTCAACCGACGTACGGCCTTGCTCTCCGCCACTCTGCTCGCCGCGTACGTACCGCATGTCGTGGTCAGCGCTGTGCCGATGGCGCCGGCCGGTGCGCTCTTCTTCGCCGCCTTCGGTGGCTGGTTTCTCCGCTCGTATTTGCACGCGCAGCGCAATTGGGCAAAGCACGTTTTTTTTGTTGCGGCCGCGCTTTCTCTGGCCCTCGCCACCGCGTTTCGCATTGAAGCCTGGCTGTTGCCCTTTCTTTTCGCCGCCTTCATGTGGCGGGAAAAAGGCACTCGTATGGCCCTGTTCTTTCTGGCTGTTTCCTGTTCCTACATTGTGTGGCAATTGTCGTTGAACGTTTGGCTCTCAGGCCGCGTCTTCGGCTTTTTCGAAACGAATTTCGTCTCCCCTTTCCAGCAGTCGGGGCGTGCGCCGACCGCCGGGCCGCCCTATCCTTCTGATCTTCCCATCTGGAGCGTTTGGCTGGTCATGCTGCGCACGCAATTGGGAGTCGCGTTCCTGGCCTTGGCTTTTGTGGGGAGCGTAACCGCCTTTATCCGCCGCCGCGGAGACGTCTTCGCCGCCGCCTTTCTAATGACACTTTTCATCCTGACCGCCCGCGGGCTCATCGGCGGCCAGACCACCTACGAACGATACAGCCTGTTCATCGGCGTGTTCGCGCTGCCTCTCGGATTCATCGGCCTGGAAACTGTGCTCGACTTCGCTTCTCGCCACCGGTTGAAAGCAGTCATGATCGATTTAGCGAGTATTGTGCTGGCTGTGTCGGTGCTACTGATTGCGCCGGGCGAAATCGACCGGCGGATTCCCCACATGAACTTTGGAACCGAAAAAACGGAATTCGTGACCTGGGCCTCCGCCGCCCTGCAACATGGCGACGTGTGCACACTCACCATTTCCAACGAGTTTTTCATGTTGGCCGTTTCGCAAAAGAAGCTCGCTTTCGACATGGTGCCCGTCGACGCCCCCGGGCCGTCGTCCGCCGGATTTGCCGGCCGTGACGGGTCGCCGCTTCACGAGTCGGAAGAATACCGCCGGGTTTTGCTGCATGCCCCCGGCGCGGCAGGCGAAATGAAACGGCAGTTGTTTATGTTGCGCACGCCGGCGCAACCAGCGGCGTTTGAAGTCCCGCCCGCCGGTAACCTTCTATTCCGCAATTCCGTGGTCACGGTTGTGGAAATGCCGGAATAGAAAAACCCGCACAACCTTCATCAGGTCGTGCGGGTCGTTCGGTTAGCTACTTGTCTTTACCGCTCTCAGCAACCGCAACCGCTGTCGTCATCGTCGTCGTCATCGTCGGCCGCATCGTCGTCGCCGCCGTCTCCCGGCGAGGCATCGTCGTCATCATTGTCATCGTCGTCATCGATCGCGTCGTCGTCAGTGGTGTCGTCGTCACCGGCGGCAGGGTCGTTGACCGTAATCAAATCAACCTTCACCTCTTCGCCGATGCCGGCGTCGTTTTCCGCCTCGAGCGCGACGCTGTAGACGCCGGGTGTAGCGAATACGTAGGTCGGGGTTTGGCCGTGCAGGATGACCGGGTCATCTTCCAGATCCTGCCCGATGTACCACGTCCGTGAGGTGATCCCGCAGCCTTCGACCACGGTCGAGAGGTCCGTGAACTGCACGGTCAGCGGCATGTCACCTTCGGTAACGTCCACTTCGAAATCGACGGCCGGTGGGCCGCAAGTCACCTGAATCATCGCGATCCGCGACTCGGTCACCCGCCCGGTGCCGTAGGGCACCAAGTAGACCAGCTTGACCGTATACGTACCCGGAACTTCGTACACGTGGCTCGGATTCGCGTCCGCCGATGTCGATCCGTCACCGAAATTCCACTCGATCGAATCGGGTTCGCAACCGGTGTACAGCTCGGTCAAGTCGGAGAACTGCACCGTTAGCGGTGCCGGCCCGGACATGACATCGGCGTCGAAATCAAGCGTCGGGCGTCCGCACGTCGCGTCGACAAAGCCACTCTTGGTCACCGTGTCGTCGCCGTACGGGCCGGTAACCGCCAGGGTCACATCGAACAACCCGGCTTCTTCGTACATGTGTTCCGCGAACTGATCCGTCGAGGTCGCGCCGTCGCCGAACGTCCACAAGTAACTATCGACCGCACCGCTGGTTTGCGGCGTGAAGTGCACCGTCAACGGTAGGTTGCCGGTCGTGTGGTCGGCGGCGAAATCTGCGGTCGGCGGATCGGTATTCGGCACGGCGATAATCTCGAGGTTGTCCAATCCCCAGTATTCGCCCATGTTGCCGGTTGTGTAACGGAATTTGATTTTCACGTCGGCTTGGTTGTCGGCGTACTGGGCAATGTCGAGAATCTCCATTCCTTCCCGGTCGTCGCTCCAGTTGACGACAGTTTCCCAGGTCGTGCCGCCGTCGTTGGAAATTGCGACGTAGGCGTGGTTCGGGAAGAGGCCCCCACCGTTCTCGAAATGGTGCGTGAACGCGAGGCTCGTATCGGTGTAGCCGTACAGATCGATGCTCTCGGTGATGATCTCGTCATCCCACGAAGTGTAATTACCGCAATCTTCGGCATCGGCGATGATGAACACGCCGTCCCAATTCTCGTCATTGCGTCCGCCGGGATTCTCGTCCGACCACGTGCACTGCCCCGTGTTGTCGATGATTTCCCAATCGTCGGGGATACCGCTCTTGTCGTCGAAATCCTCTTCCCAAATGCAGATCGGGCCGACGGTCATATCCGAGAGTTCCACCACGTTGTCATCCTCGTGACTGAAGGGGTCGATCGCGCGCACGACGTAGTAATAGGTGACGAAATTCTCCAAACCGGTGTCGACGAATTCCGTTTCCGCAGTCTCACCAATCGGCACCGAGAAGTTCTGACCGCCGCTCGTTTCCGCGCGGTAAATCCGATACATGATCGGGGTCGTCAGATCCGTCGCGGCGCTCCAGCCCAGGTTCACGATGCCGTCGTCCGCGTCGATCGACGTCACGCCGGCGAAAGTCGGCGCAGCGCAGTCGGCGTACGCGTCATCGGTTTTCTCTTCGGCGCCGCCGCTGCCGGTATCTTCATCGTAGTAGGTGATAATGACGTCGTCGCCGTCGGCTACCTTAAGCAGGCCATCGCCGACCGTGCCGCCCATCGTCAAATCGATTTCGCCGATGAAGGTGCCCGTGCCGGCCTTGTCCATAATGATTTCGCTAAGCGAGATGCTCTCGCCGCCCGCTTCAGTCGTGCTGGTAATCGTCAGGCTATAGGTGCCCAGGTCGGTGAGGTCGGCGTCGGAAAGCGTCACGTTGACCGTGCCGTTCTCGTCGTATGCCGTGCGGTTCAAGCCCACAATGCCGTCGGCGGTCGCGCCGACCATGATGTCTTCTTCGTGCGGCCGGTACATACGACGGGTAACCGTCATGTGCACGTCGCTCAGTCCGCCGATCGGCGCGTCAAATTCCACATGCGCCGTGCCGCCCACCGAATAGGCTTTGCCCAGGATGATGCCGTCCTGCACCAACGAAACCAACGCGTCATCGACGCTGACTTCCACGTCGTAGGACGTGGCGCCCAGCGGAATCACCGGCAGCGACGAGACCGTCATGGTCTGCGGAACGCCGGCCCACATTTCCATCGTCGGGTCGCCGAACCAGTGAAATTCTTCAATGGCCGTCAAGCGATAGGGATCGCTCGAATAGTGGAAGTCCATGTAAAGCTTGCCGTACTTGAGCACCATGCTCATGCGCCATTCCGGCTCGTTGGCCGTTCCTTCGGGCCACTCGGGCTCGAACTCCGGCCACATCGAATCCAACCAGCCCCAGAACATGCGGTCATTGCGCCCCGAATAGCTCACGCGCGTCGAGGCCAGAATGCCCACTGCGCCGCCGTTCGGATTGCGTTCCCATGCTTCGGAAAAGCGGTTCGTGTCGTCACTGCCGCCTTTCGCGGTCTCTTCGTCGAAATAGCCCGTCAAGCAGTTGATCGACCACACCACCGGCAGCTTGTCGCCGTTGACCAATGCCAAGGCTTGCGCCGCCGAAAACGCCGGTTCCGACCAACCGTCGGTGCCGCCGTGATCGCGGTGGGTAATAAACGCGGTGCCGCTGTTGACCGCGGTTGTGATGTCTTCATCGCCGCCATCCCACGCAAAGCCGCTGCTGCGCAACAAATCGGGCGGAATGTTGAGGTCGCCGTAGGTCCACCACTGCGGTGTCCACTGGTACGAATCCTGGTTCCAGTAAAGCGGCGTCACGTACGAATCGGTGAAGTAGATCCGGTGCGGCGTGAAGGGGCTGCCCGCCATGTACTGGTTGAACCATTGGTATGTTTCTTCACTCGTGCGGCAGAAGCGCCGTTCCGCGTAGCCGCTGTGCGAGTGTTGGAAGTACGCCGCGTGATAGGAGTTGGTGTAGAAGTCCACGTCGGTGATCGGATACCGTTCGTAATTCACGATATCGTCGATGTGCTTCTGGGCCTCTGCCAACGTATCCACGCTGATGCGCGCGTGGGCAATGTCGGCCCATTCGTCGTCACCGTCCACCGTCACGTAATACAGGTCCGACCCAATCGAGGGGTTGTCATAAGTCGGCGAAATGAATTCCGCGTCACCCAGGAACAGAATGAATTCGGGAGCCGGATCCCAGGTGTCGTACGCGTTTTGTACCCACGCCTTGATCGCCGCAACGCTCGTGCCCGTTTCGTCGGTCGTGTATACTTCGGTGTCGTAGCCTTGCAGAACTTTCCACTCGGCCAGATCGGCCGCCGCGTCCGCGAAATCCGGCGCGGTTAGAATTACGAATTCCGCTCCGGTCGGGCTCTTGCCCGTCAGCGCCGGCGCCGGTTCGTTAATGAAAGCCATGCGGTTGGCCGCGAGATTGTACAAGCTTTTGAACGCCCGGCCGCGCCGATCGCCGAAAAACTTGCCTTTCGTTCCATGAAATTCCACTTCGACCCGCAGGTCCGGATACAGCCGCGCCCGCGCCTGGACCGGATTCACCTGGACCGGGTACACGCGCAGCATCATCATTTGCAGCCCGCGAATCACAAAAGGGCCCTCAATATCGTAGAAACGGCCCGGGAAGTATGAGTTCGAATTGTAGATGTCGTCGTTAAGCGCGAATTCCGGTTCGTCGACGCCGTAGCAATCGGCCGCCGGCGCCTGCGCCGGGGCGCAATTCACATCTTCGACGGTGCGCGCTTTGCCCACAGTCACTTGCACTTCGGGCGTCGCGCCTTCCGGAATCGCAATCAACTGCGAAAACACCGGTACTGCCGGGTCGCCCGGGTTGGAGTGACGGCCGGCCCGAGCGAAGTCCACGGTCTGGAATTCCATGTCTTCGAGTTCGATTTGCCGCACCTTGAAGGTAGGGATGTGTACGCGAAACGAATACTCCGCGGTGGTGTTCTTCTCGATCACTACGCGCGGTGTCTGGCTCGTGATCGTCCCGTCGATTTTGACCCACTGCGTGTCGGCAGTAGCCGCAACCGCCAGGCACATCGCCAGGGCGACAAGGAAAATCTGCACTTTAAATCGACTCATGTCCGGACTCCCGTAAAACGTAATTGTATTCCTCACATCCGCTGTGGTGTTTTGCGCACACCGTTCAGCGAATAGCCGTCTCAATTATCACTGCATACCCTACATTTAAACGCGATGACAATCAAAGCGGCGCAGTAGTGCGATTTATTGAAACTTAATCTCTTGACTTTTTCTCATGATGGTTACGTTTATTGAGAATTACCACTGAAAAGAACGGCTTTGAACGCTTCGCCGCCGCAGGGCGGGGTGTGAAAGAGATAAGACAACCGGCAGCCGATCCGGAACTCGGCGCGCAAAAAAAATCGGAGGAACTCATGAGGAAAACTATCCTAACGATGCTCGTAATCGTGTTTCTCGCCGTTCCATTCGCGGCCCACTCTCAGGACCCCGATCTACCCGAAGACAACGAACCGGACGTCGGTGCCCAAAACGCCCAGTTTCCAGCCTGGTCAAGCAACGGCTCGGTCGGCTACTCGCTGATCGGTAAGCGGGTCAAATCCAACTCCCTGACCGGCGATCTTAACGTCACGCGCGAGGGGCAATGGACCAACAATTTCATCAAAAGCGGCATCACCTACGGCGACGTCACCTATCCGGACGGCGACCCGATCATCAACGCCAACCGCTATTTCGGCAACTACAAGCTTGAGGGGTATCTGACGCGCGCCAAGAAGCCCTACCTGTGGGCCTTGGTGGGCGCGGAAAGCGACGAGTTTCAAGGGTTCTGGGGACGTTATAACCTGGAAGGCGGTGTTGGTTACAACTTCTTCGGCGTCGCCAAACACGTACTCAAGACCGAACTGGGTTACGCTTTCGTCGACACCAACTGGATCGAGAAAAAAGAAATCGAAGACGGCGAGTTCCACTATTGGGAACCCACCCACAACGGCCTGGCGCGGGTCATTGCCGCAGTGCCCATCCTTTCCTACGCGTTGTTCACCGAAGAGGTCATGTACCGCCACAATGTCTCAGACCAGGATGACTACTATGTCGAATCGACCACGGGCCTTGCGTTTCGCTTGACCAGCAAGCTGTCCTTCAAAACGTCATTCAACATCAATTACACCAACAAGCCCGGCTTTGTGGAAGAACTCGACCTCACGGGCGCGGTTGTTACATACGACGACGACGGCGACCCCGCAACCGACCAGATCGCCGCCCTTGAACTCAACGAGCGCGCCAGCTACTCGCTGAACAACGCGCTTGTCATCTCGTTCTTCTAATCGGCGTCGTCGCAAAACCAATGAGGAGAAAAAAACATGTTTGACCTTGAACTCGTCAAAAAACTTCAGGAATGGCTGCTGGCAAGCGGCGTAGGTTTCGCCATCAATCTTGTCGTCTTCCTGCTGATTCTGTTCTTCGGACGTTTCATCATCAAAGGCATTTTGCGCGTGAGCCACACGATGCTTAACCGCTCAACACGAATCACCGAAACTTTGGAAAAATTCGTCCAAAACGTTTTCAGCAAAATCCTGTGGGTTGTGCTGCTGATGATCGCCCTGCCCCGGCTTGGGGTGGACATCGCCCCGCTGATCGCCGGCCTCGGCGTCACCGGCTTCATTGTCGGCTTCGCGTTCCAGGAGTCCCTGGGCAACCTCGCGGCCGGCTTGATGATTATTCTCAATGAGCCCTTCCGCATCGGCGACTTTGTCGAAGCCGGCGGGCACGCCGGAGTGGTTCAGGAAATCAATATGATGGCCACCTCCCTGACCACGCCCGACAACAAGAAGGTTGTCATTCCGAACCGGACCATTTGGGGCGGCCCCGTCGTCAACTATTCGGCCCTCGACACTCGTCGCGTCGACCTCTCGGTGGGCATCTCCTACGCCGCCGATATCGGCAAAGCGCGTGACGCCATATACGACGTCCTCCGCGCCAACGACAAAGTGCTGCCCGATCCGGCGCCGGTCGTCGAATTGGTTGAAATGGCCGACTCGTCCCTCAACCTGGTGATCCGGCCCTGGAGCCAAACCGCCGACTACTGGGACGTCTATTTCTCCGTCAACCGCGCCGTCAAAGAGCGTTTGGACCAAGAAGGGATCGAAATCCCCTTCCCGCAAATGGACGTTCATCACCACGGATTGCCGCCGCACGCTGTATAAGTTCACATCGTGGCTCGGCCCCGCTTCGGATGGGGTCGAGCCCGTCTTCATCTGTTTCGAAATTCACCCGAGATGGTGGGTTAGGACGACCCGCCTTCGATCTCCGTCCAACTCAGCACGTCGATGGGGTCGGTGAGAATGTTGTACGCTGGGGAATAGGTGTACCAATAGTTCGGATCGGAGTTGTTCGTGAACTGGCTCGGGTTCTGCACCCCCACCGAGCCAAATGCCGTCACCACACCGGTAAAATTGATCTTGCCGTGCAATTCGTAGTCGCCCTCGGTGTACACCAGACCGTTGATCTCGCTTTGCGCGTTCGTGTCGAAGTTGATCAACACATCATCCTGGGCCACCATGGTGACGGTCGGTGTGCCGCTGGTTACGAAGCCGCCGGTGCAAATGATCTTCCCCGTCGTCACCAAGGTGCCGGTACCGGCGATCGAGCCGTTGAGTGTCAGGTCGCCGTCGACGAATATCACGCGGTCGCCGTTGGGTCCCGGAGTCACGTCATCGAAATTCAAGTTGTTGATCGTCACGTTCGTGTCCGTGTTGCCGTACGTGCCGTCGTTGTCGATGAAGAAATCGCCGGTTGCCATATTCGCCATCGTCCGCCATTCCTCGTCTTTCAGCTTGACGGCCGCCAAATCCATCGGTTCCTTTTCAATGCGATTCAGACTCTCCGTGTCGCCCACCGCGTTCAACGTAGCGCCGGACGGCATGTACACGTTCAGTTCCGGCGTGCCGGCGTCGAGGTCGAAATACGCGTCACCGTTGAGCCGCACGCCCTCAGTGGAAATCCGCGGCTTGCCTTCCAAGGTGATGTCGCCGCCCACATTCAGCGCCGCTCCAAATACCGTATCCACGTTGACGATCACTTCGATCTTGCGCCGCGCGCCTAAGGCCCTACCTTGAGCCACGATGCGAACCAAATTCTCCGAAAGCCGCTCGACGCTCGCCGAGGACATCGTGTAATTGCCAATGGCCTCCGCCGCCACGTCGCCGGTGAAGCTCCGGTTCTCGCGCATTTCCCACAACGCCCGCTGCACGGCGGCTTCGGCCGCCCAAAACGACTGCGTACTGTTGCGGTATTGCCCAGCGATGCGAATGTCCGTACCCACGACCATCAAGCTGCCCAAGCCCAATAGTGATACGCCCATCATAACGAGCATCACAATCAGCATGATCATGCCCCGCTCGCCGTCTTGTCTGCGAATTGGCTTGTTCATGGTCATGCTCCTTACGGACAAGGGCAATCGCCCACGTAATTCGATGCGTAGGCGTCGCAACCTTCCGGCTTGTTTCCCTGCAAATCGACCGGCTGCACATAGAACCGGTAGCAGGTGATATCGGCCTTTAGCTTGGTCGTCGTGAACTGCACACCCGGCGTGGCGGGATCTTGGTCGACCACCAGCGTCTCAACCTTGAAATACGAGCCGCAATCGTCCGACCGATACACATTGTAGCCCTGCACATCCGGCTCCACGCTGGCATTCCACGACAACAACACGTTTTGTTTGGAAAGCGCCGTCGCCACCAAGGCCAAAGGACAGGCGGGCGCGGTGTTATCCGGCGCGTAGTCGTAAGTGAACGCACCTGTTTCCGGTTCGCGATCGGTCACGCCGTTGTTGTCCTCACTCTCGAAGTAGAACCAGATACGTACGTCGCTTTGATAAGGCACATCTCCTTCCCAGCGTTCTTCGGTGTCGTCATAAGCGAGCGACTGCACGGCATAACCGCTTTCGGGCGCCACGCCTTGGAAAGACGAGTCGCTGAAGTAGTAAACCTTCACCCAATTGATGCCCGAACCACCCAGGTCGTTGACCGCCAAGTGCACCGGCACCGTCCGGTAGTTCTCGACCTGAAGCTGTCCGGCCACGTTCGTACAGGCCGTGTCGAGCGCCGGCTCGTCCTGTTGCGCGCTAAACATATCGGGCGCGGGGCGCAGCGGAATGTCCATCTCGTCGCTGATGCATTCGCGGCCGTACCACGATGTTTTCTGATACGTGAAGTCGGCCCGCAGGTCGGCTCCGTGCATGTCCACGTCCTGCAAATCGCCGCTGTGGCTGACTTTGGTTCCGTAACCGAAAGATTCGACCAGAGGCGAAACAAGCTGAATCGTTTGGCCGACGATCCCGCCGACCAGCGCCTCTTCCACCTTATCGCCTTCGTGCAAATAGATCGTATCGCCGCTCGCAAACGACTGCGTGTCGGCCAGCGTCAACGTGTTCGCGCCCGCATTGGCCGACTCGTACAGCGTCGTGTAGTACGCGACGAAAGTGAGTTTGACTGTGCGCGTCGAGCTGGCTGATATCGAAGGATTGCTCGGAGAGAAACTGACTTCCGCGCCCGACTGCGCCGGGTTGCTCACTCCATTCCAAACCGTACTGCCCGAGGGCACTTCCACTTCCGCGACCATCGCCAACGCACGGTCCCAGGTGAAGGTGGCACCCACGAGATTGACTTCCGTCCCGGAGCTGTTCTGGATTTGGAACAGCACCTCGTTGTCGTTCGCGCCCGTCACTTCCGGCGTGTATCCCTCATCGAGATACAAACCGCCGTTGCGCACGTGAATCTGTACGTACGGACTCACGCCCCACGCGCCCTCATCGTCGAAGGCAACCGCGTAAAATTGGTAAGTACCGTCACACCAATCGGTCACGTCGCCGGCCCCGCACGGATTCTCGTTGCCGCCGAAACCGCAGAATTCCGGCTGATACTCGACATGTGGCAACGAGAGAACCCCCGGGTCCGGTTCCACCCAGAAATTCACCGCGGTGATCCCCGCGCCGTTGTCTTCGGCCATGGAAGGTGGTTCGTGAATGCCCGGTTGGTCCGGATCATACGCCTGGACCTGAAACACGACTTGTCCGTCTTCGACGACCAACCCGTCGGTGGGCGTGAGGATTGAAACAAGCGGGCCCGACGCGTTGGGCACCGCATCGGCCGTCGCCGAATCGGAGTAATTGCCGCAATAGTCGAAGGCAAAAGCCGCGTAGTAGTACCACGTGCCGTTGATCAGCCCCTCGTGTGTCGCGGTCATCGTCTGCCCGGATTCGCCACCGAAGGTGTCGAGCAGGTTGCCGTCGTTTGGATTCTGCGGATGGCTGACCGTGCTGTAGCGAATCGCCACGCCGGCGAAGTCGCTCGCGGTCGGATTGATCCAGGACAGATCCACCGAGCTGTCCCGCCCTACCGCTTGGAAAGGTGTGGGCGGCGCGGGCGCTTCGGCGGGTATTTCGGTCGGCGTCGTGTTCGTGACGTTGCTCGTGGGCTCATCGTCGGCTTGCCCGTCGCCGTCCCCGTGCGCTTCCTCGGACGGGTCTCCGACATTGGCGCAATCGATTGCGACGATCGCATAGTAATAGGTGGTGCATGCCTCGACATTGGCATCGGTAAACGATTCGGCTTGGTCGTCCAAGGTGTTTTCGTCCGCAATCAGGTTGTCGGGACTGATTGCCACACCCGGGCCGTTGCCGCGGTAAATCCGGTAGCCCTTTACATCCTCCGACTCCGACTTCGTCCACGTCAGCGACACCGAACCGACGCCCGCGCTGGCGTCGACATTCGTCGGCGGTTCCGGCGGCGTTTCGTCCCGCAACGTGATCAAGATTTCCGTAGTGGCGATTGATTCGTTGAAACTCGAGTCGTAGGCGATCATCGTTACGTGGTAGGAGGTGTTGTTCTCCAACCGCGGATCCGACACGGTGAATTCCGTGAGTGTCTCGTCGGGAACGTTGGCCGGCGGCGTGTAGTATTCGCCCGCGTTCAAGCCGTAATTGATTTTGTAACCGCCTAGATCCGTAAGCGCGGTTCCGTCACAGGCGTTGGCCGCCGGCGCCGTCCACGTCAAGGTGAACTGCTCGCATTGATCCGTGCGCGCGGCCAACATATTGGTCGGCGGCGCGGGTGCGCAGGTGTCGGCTCTGAAGGGGCGGTTGCCCATGTTGCGCAATTCAATGGCCTGGGTATAACGCCGCGCGGCTTGCTGGGTCGGGCCTTCGGTTTCCAGCCGTATTTCCACTTTACGCACCGCGGCGCGCTGGATCTGGTTCAGTCCGGATATCGGGTCGGGTACGAGCTCTTGGTCCGATTCTTTGTAGTAATGAAACTCCAGGTCGTGCAGCCCCTCGGCCACCAGTACGCCGTTACGCAGCAAATTCCCACCGGGGAACGCCACTTCGTAGGTTACCCGCTCGATCGTGCGCACCAGCGTTGCATTCGCCGGAAACGGATTCGCCAGCGGGGTATCCAGATAGATCGTGTCGGGCTCGTTGTCGAAACTCACGACCGAACCGGCGGTGGCGACCTGTACCATCTCGACTTTGCCGCCGCCGTTCAAGAAAATGTAATCGCCGTCTTCAACCACATCTCGTTGATCGTTCAAGTCGATCTTGATCTGCATCGCGCCCGTCACGACCGCCTCGGCCAACATGCCGGTGATATCGGCGTCGACGTCGCCCAAAAACGTGAACTTGTACTTCTTGGACTCGGTAAACGACTCACCGGTCACGACACCGAAACCCGCCATGCGCAATTCGCGGCTGATTCGGTCCAAGGTCAAACGCGCCGACTGCGCCAAATGAGAATAAACCTCGATGCTCTCAAAACCACGTTGCTAACTGATAAACACGCCGTACGCCCCGGCAATCAACACCATGCCAACCGCCATCGAGATCAGAAGCTCGAGGATCGTAAATCCGTTATGGCGGCTATCGTGTTTCATCGCGCAATCACCGTTTGAATGGATATCTGTTGGCCTTTGGCGGCGTAAATCTTCACTTCCACAACCTTCAGCGTATCTTCCTCGTTAGGCGTCACCACAACTTCCCGTTTGTACGCCGGGAAGTCCGCGATACTGCCGAATCCCTCCTCCGACGACTCGATGTCGTCGTAAAGCACATCCTTAATACTCTCGAGCTTCGTACTCGCCAGATTCGTCATCGATGTCATCTGCACCGAAAATTCCTGCCGATTGGCCACCGTACTCATGACGGCGGCCAGACTGAGCAAGCCCACCGTTACCAAAAAGGTTCCCACAACCAACTCTGCCAGCGTGAAACCCCCTTCGTATTTGCGTTGGTGTATCGCTTTACTCATAGGAACCTCTCCCAGGGGCCCGGGGAACTGTTGATGTTGTACCGCCACGATTGTACGCGCCCTGTGGCCAAGACTTCCACCGCCCGCCCCAAATCCGGCATCGAGGTTTTGCGGTGGGTTAAGTATAGGATTCCCGGATCGCGCGTGGCGCCATTGGGCCTAAACGTCAACGAAATCGGATCGTGCGTTCCGCCGAAATCCACCATCGATGCGATCGCGTGGCCGTCGGTGCCCGTGGTCGTGGGAGAGGCGAAAACCAACCCGCCGGCGAATTCGCTAAGTTCGTAGCTGCGAACCATGTCGGCAACCTGAATGCCGTCGAAGTCCCCATCCGAGTAAAGGTTGATAACGCCGCTATTCACGTCGAAGGTAACTATCACGTCGTTGCCGTTTTTCACCGCCAGCGACCGCGCCTCCCGCAGCGCCTGGGCCATCGCCCGTGTACCACGGTTGACTTCCAACACCGGCGCGAATCCCCGTACGACGGGAACGGAAGCGATCATGATCGACACCACGGCAATCGTTATTAGAAGCTCGATCATTGTGAAGCCTTGGTGTCCCTTGAGGTGCATTCGCTTTCGTTCCTTTCCAGCCGCGGGCCGCAGCCCCCAGCTAATTCACCAGTCCGAAAGACTGCAAGCGCAATGCCAAAAAACATCTCGAAAGCCACTGGAATTACCCGTGTTTTTTCTACCGGTATTTTGTCGTTACTACAAAAAGTAATGATTCATTACGAATTGAAACCCGGAAATCTCGCCTTTCGGCGCTCTGGATGGGATATGTCCCGTACCATTCATTTTTCATGCCGATCTCTGATGGGAGCCCGCCAACCCCAAAATCCCGCAATAACGAGACCTATTCTCGATAAATCGCCGTTTCCAAGCCCACATTTTGCGCGTTTTCCATGGTCCGGCTGTCGCCGGCATGGCTCGGCCCGGTCGTCTTTGCCGGTCAAACGGCAGTCTTTTCCCACACATAACGCCGCCGGCTTTCTCATTTCCGGGCACCCTTACACGCCGCGCCGCTTTTTCCCTTGACCGAATCCGGCGAATTTCCGATGATCATAAAGCTCTTATCAAGAGTGGCGGAGGGAACGGGCCCTGAGATGCCACAGCAACCGTTGGCGATAAAAAGCCGAGGCCGGTGCTAACTCCCGCAGGGAAATGACCCCTGGAAGATAAGGTGGGTGAAGGAAAAACTCCCCCCTCCTGGCTTCCGGGAGGGGTTCTTTTTTGAGCCCCTCCATTAAAGGTCATCCACACAATCAAGGGCGGAAAGGAATCGCGCATGGCGAGTGTTAAGCGAACTTTCGCCGAAATTAACGAGAAGATTCGCGCCAAGAAGGCCGTCGTAGTCACGGCGGAAGAATTGGTCGGTATCGTCAAGGATAAGGGGGTCGAGGAAGCGACGGCCGCGGTGGATGTCGTGACCACCGGAACGTTCAGCCCCATGTGTTCCAGCGGCGTGATGCTCAACTTCGGTCACACCACGCCGAAGATCAAAGCGCAACGCGTCTGGGTCAACGACGTGGAGGCGTACGCCGGATTGGCCGCGGTCGACTGCTATCTCGGCGCCACGCAATTGCGGGAAGGTGACCCCGGCAACGAAGTATATCCGGGCAAGTTCAATTACGGCGGCGGCCACGTGATCACCGATCTGCTCAAGGGCCGCACGGTGACGCTGCGCGCCGAGGCCCACGGCACTGACTGCTACCCGCGCAAGCACTTTGTGGGCGAGTTTAAGCTCGCGGATTTCCGTGAGGCGTGGCTGCTCAATCCGCGCAACTGCTACCAGAACTACAATGTAGCGACCAACAGCACGGACCGACTCATCTACACCTACATGGGGGTTCTCAAGCCGCGTTTCGGCAACATCACCTATTGCAGCGCCGGGCAGCTTTCGCCGCTGCTTTGCGACCCTTACTACCGGACCATCGGTTTGGGCACCCGGATTTTTCTCGGCGGCGCTCAGGGGTGGGTGATCGGGCCCGGCACCCAGCACAGCCCCGACGCCAAGCGCACCGCCGACGGCGTGCCGAGCGAGGGCGCCGGCACCTTGGCCGTACGCGGCAACCTGAAGGAAATGTCGTCGCAGTGGGTGCGCGGGGTCAGTTTCCTGGGTTACGGCGTATCGCTGGCGGTGGGTATCGGCGTTCCGATCCCCGTGCTGGACAGCGACGTGGTGCGTCTCGCCTCGTTGGGTGACGCGAAGCTGCCGGCGCCGCTTATCGACTACGGCGCGGATTACCCCGACGCCGTCGACCGGGTGCTGGCGGAAATCAGCTACGCGGATTTGAAATCGGGACACGTGGAGTTCAACGGCAGGCAAGTGCCCACATCCCCCTTATCGAGCTACCCGGCGGCGCGGGAAATCGCCGCCGTTTTGAAAAACTGGATCGCGGCGGGCGAATTTGTCCTCGGCGAGCCGCAAGACAAACTGATGACGAGATAACGAAACCCTAATCGACAAAGGAATCCCGGAATTGCCACACTTCGCGCCTCAATTTGAAAAACACACCATGGAGACGCAACAGGCATGACCCGTTATGAGAACCGTCTCTATCGGAATTTTGCGCCAACACGGACCACCGCGTTTCGCGTGACGATCGGTCAAAGCGACCTGTTCGTGCGAGCCGATCGTGATCTGCAAACCGAAGTTCGTGACACCCTGTTGACGGTGCGATACCAGATCGAACGCTACATTCAAACCAACGCTGCATTCGCCATTTCCCTCGAGTCCCTGGCCGACGACCCCCTGGCTCCGCCCGTGTGCCGCAAAATGCTGAGCGCCGGGCGCGCCGCCGGTGTCGGTCCGCTGGCTGCGGTCGCCGGGGCTGTCGCCGAAGAAGTCGCCGAAAAGGTCGGTCACCTGACCAGGGAAATCATCATCGAAAACGGCGGCGACCTCTATTTGAAACTCACCGAGGACCTCGTGGTCGGCGTACATACCGGCAAGGACTCTCCCTTCTCTGACAAGATTGGGTTGAAGATCTCTGCCGCCAGTACGCCCTGCTCGCTGTGTACGAGCTCGGGACAATTCGGGCATTCGTTCAGCTTCGGTGAAGCCGACGCCGTGACCGTACTTGCATCAAGCGCCTGCTTGGCCGACGCCGCGGCAACCGCCGTGGCCAACCTCGTGCAATCGCCGGCGGATATCGACGCGGCATTGGCGCGGGCGCGGGAAATCGAGGGAGTGATGGGCGCGGCTGTATTTGCCGGCGACAAAATGGGTTTGTGGGGCGATTTGGAGTTAGTGAATCTGACCGATTCTTAATCTGGAGAAGAAACCGATGATCACGAAAGTCAAAGTCCTTAAGTTCGACGAAACCGCGTGGAAGAAGCCCGTCGTCTGCGATTTGGCGCGCAACTTCGACATCACCTTTTCGATCCTGAAAGCACGCGTGCTGCCGCGACAGGAAGGCCTGCTGATTCTCGAAACCCAAGGCGCAAACGGCGAATTCGTGCGGGCCGTCGATTTCCTGCGAAACATTCAGGGCGTGAGTGTTTTCGACCTCGAAAAGGAAATTCTCTACGACAACGAGGTCTGCATTCAATGCGGTGCCTGCACCGGCTTTTGTCCGTCCGGCGCGTTGCACATCGCCAACCGACTCACGATGGAAGTGGCGTTTCGTTCCGAAGACTGCATCGGCTGCGAGCTGTGCCTGACCGCCTGCCCGTCGCGGGCCCTGACGCTGGCGGAAGACATCGCCGTGTAGCGGCTAGCGCGGTAGGTGATCGCGAAAATCGCCGTCGTAGCAAAACAGGTCGAACCAGATCAGCCAATTGAGCAGGCACCACAACGGACGACCGTTGTCCATTTTTCGATCAAGGTGCGCTTGCCACATCGCCGCCACAACCGCGGGATCGAACACGCCGGACCGATCCAAGTGACGCTTGCTGAAATATTTTTCGGCCAGCGGTCGAAACGGCCCAAAAAACCACGTCGAGTGCGGCATCTCCAAACCCATGTTCGGGCGCTTGTAGATCTCCGGCGGTAACAGCGGCCGCATCGCCTCCTTTTCCAGGTACCGGCGACGCCATCCCTTGATGCGCTGCTTGGCCGGCACCTTGGCCACAAACTCGTGTAGAAAGCGGTCCATGAACGGAAAGCGCGCCTCGATCGAATGCGCCATAATTGTGCGGTCGTTCTTGACCATCAGGTCGCCGATGAAAAAGAAGCGAATATCAATCAGGCTGATTCGGTCCAGATCGTCCGCGAAATCGACGCGATCGAACAGACGGCGAAAGAGCCGCGAGGTTGAAGCATAGTCGGCGGGCCCACGCAGCAACTTCGCCTTTTGATCCTCGGTCAACACGTGCCGCCAAAACATGTGCGCTTCGGGCACGCCCATCTCCGCGCCGCGGCAAAAGCGCTTGGCGACGAAATCCAGGCTTAACTTGCGGTGCGACACAGGCATCCGCTGCACGATGGCATTAATCCCCCTGCGTAACGCCGCCGGGGATAACGAGCGATACGCCTTGCGTATCTTGTACGCCAAATGGGTTTCGTAGGCGTTGAAAACCTCGTCTCCGCCCTCGCCCGAGAGCAACACCGACACGTACTTCGTCGCTTCCTGCGCAAGCAGATAGGACGGCGTCGCCGCCCCGTCGCCGGAGGGTTCGTCCAACACCGCGTTACGCGCCAGCAGGTTCGCGGCGACCGCCTGCCCGTCCACGACGATTTCGTGATGTATTGGATGGTAACGGTCTACCGCGATTTGCTGGTATCGCCGCTCGTTGAAACTCGGCTCGTCCATCACGATCGAGAATGTGTGAATCTCCCGATCGGGTTCCAAATCGCGCGTGAGGGCGAGAATCGAAGTCGTGTCCACACCGCCCGACAATGTCAGTCCCAGCGGCGCGTCGGAAATCAAGTTGCGACGCACCGCCTCGCGCATTTCATCGCGCAGGGCAGCCGGCAGATCTCCGTTTGCCACTTCCGAATCCGGCTCGTAACGAATCTCGTGATAGGAGCGCTCTTCGTGCGTCCCGGCGGCCAAATCCACTTCGATCAGTCGGCCGCCCTGCGGTTCATACACCTGCTTGAACGGTGTGAGTGTTTCGGGAATGTACGCGAGCGAAAAATAATGATGGATGGCCTCGTGATCGAGTTCCGGCGAGAAACCCGGCAACTCGAAAAACGATTTTATCTCCGAGGCGAAATAAAGACGATCGCCCTGCCGCATGGTAAACAGCGGACGGATACCGTAGAAATCCCGCGCTAGATACGCCTTGCCGCGCGCCTGGTCGTACAGGCAAAACGCGAACATCCCGGTGAGATGGTCCAGAAAGGAAATGCCCAATTCTTCATACAGGTGAACCAACACCTCGGTGTCGGAATTCGATTTGAAGCGGTGGCGTTCATCCAGCGCGAAGTTCGTGCGCAGTTCGCGGAAGTTGGTCACCTCACCGTTGTACGCCAGCCATACCGTGCCGTCCTCGTTGGACATCGGCAGGTTCGCCTTGTCGGACAGATCGATGATTTTCAGCCGACTATTACCGAGCATCACGCGCCGGTCTTGAAAGTAGCCGGTATCGTCCGGGCCGCGGTGCCGCAGCATGTCGGCCATCGCCCTTACGCTCTGGCGATCATCTTCGTTGATTGGTGCACCCAGCGACAATGCGCCGGCGATCCCGCACATTACGCCTCCTTTCGAAATCGCCGGCTAAACCAACTACCCACGCCGGCCAATATGAGACCCAGAAGCGACCAATAGGACAAAATGTAACGGTCGACATTGTCTTCCATCGCATAGGTCGTGACAAACATAACCGCCGCCAAACCAACAACGAACCGCATCGCCTTTTTGTTCGGCCACTTCGTGTTCTCGGAGCACACCAAGCCCACCAGCACACAAAACCACAAATAGAAAGAGATGCAGTTGCAGACCACGACCATGAACATCGTCAACGCCACATTCTTCAGGTATCCCAACGGCTTTTGTTTGATCGTCGCGAGCGTCAAGTCCGTGACAATGCCGTCGGCTTCGTCGTTGGACCCGACCCGCTTCGCCACAGCCTTGAATATCGCGTGCATCGCCTCGTTCTTTTCCATTTCGAACATCCAAATCCAACCGTCTTCGGCCCACCCGCCTTCCTCGATCGTCTGCAGTGCAAGGTCGCGCCAGCGTGGTTCCGCCGGCGTGTCCTCATCAATCAGGTCGACAATCTTGATAGTCAGATTCCGCCCGGCGAAGCGACCCATCGTCACTTCACCCAGGCGTGATTGTTGGTAAAGCATCCACGGTAAAAGGAAAATCACCGACGTTGCCGCACACGCCGCCGCCAGGCCCACCCGGTATTGGCGCCGACCTCGCCAAACCCAGAAGATCAACGGGGGCATTGCCAAAACGGCTGCCAGGAAAACCGGCCGTGCCAAAGCGCAAAGCGCCACCGCCACGCCGACGGTCACGGCGTTTATCGGACGCGGCGCATTGCCCAGCTTCCGGACGACGAGCCAAATCACGAACGCCCAAATCGGCGTCGAAAGAGCCTCCGATAAAATGCTGTGCTCGGCCCCCAGTACCATCCACTCCGCGCTATAAGCAAACGCCAGAACGAACGCGGGCCGCGGTGCGAACACCGCCTCCGCAGCAAGGAAAACGAACACGACGCCGATCAAACCGAGCAGATGCTGCAATATGACCGCCGTCATCCAGTCGCCGCCACGCGCGAACACGGCGGCCAAAAATAGCGGATACAAGGGCGTGCGATATGCGTCGATTTGACGCCCGTCTTGGATTTTTTCGGCACGCTCGGAAAACGTGAGCGAGTCCGAGTGCTCGATTGGCGGTGCGACCAAAACCAACCCGACGCGCATTACCCCCGCAAACACGACCAACAGAACGAGCCAGCGCCACCGCGATGTCATCGCCGCTCCGCAAAATCCGGCGACACGTAGCAGCAACCCCAACAGGCGGGCAGTGTGCCGCGCTCCCGAATGCGCCGGCGAAAGGCGTGAAAGGCCGAGCCCCGCCATAGTTCGCGTAGTGATGTATCGCTCACGTTGCCCAGCCGCAGGCTGAGGCAGGGATACGCCTCGCCCAGCGGCGAAATCACGAGGTTGCCCCACGGGTTGAAACAAGGACGCAGACGGCGATCCAAGCGCTCGGGCGTTTCGAAGAAAAGCCGTACGTCGCGCTCGCCGCGAAAAGGCGGATAAAAACGAAAGCGCGTCCGCCCCTTGCGGCCCTCTTGCACCAACTTCGAAAACGTTTCCGCGAAGCGTTCTCGCGCGTTAGCTTCCTCGGGGCCGAACGGATAATGTCGCTCGAACGCCGCGTCGTCGATGGAATCGCGCAATTGCGGATTGAGCATCGCATCGTTTCGATAGACGAGCGAGAAGGTCATGATCTCCGCGTCCAACTTGTGGGCCATGTCGACCAACTCCGGTACGTGCTCGACATTGCCTTCGTCTACCGCAACCTTGAAATCCAACAACGGCCCGCGACCCGCCGCTCGCTTCTCTCTTTGCAGCGCCTCCAGGTTCGCCAGCGTCTTGGCGAACGCGCCGGGATGTCCGGTAAACGCGTCGTGATACGCCTCCGGCCCGTACAGCGCCGTGCCCAGCAGCAGCACGCGCCGCTCGATCAGCAACCGGCGAATCTCGGCATTCAACAACGTGGCGTTGCTTAATAGAATGATCGGCCGCACACGTCCCAGGCGATCAAGCAGCGTGGAGAAACCCTCCATCAACATCGGCTCGCCGCCGGTCAGCGTAATCAGCGTCCACGGTGGCGTCTCCAGCGCGATGCGCAACCAATCATCGACGGTCATCGTCTCCCGCGGGTACGATGCGACGCTTTCGCTGTCGCGCGACTGATAGCAGTGCTCGCAGCGGCAATTGCAGCGATAGGTGAGTTCGCATTCCAGCCGATAAGGCGGCAACAGGCCGCGGTCGCCCATCGCCCGCGAGGCGGCGTTATACCCGCGGGTCATCCAATCGAAGATACGATCGAGTCCGGGTACCGTGAGACGCCGCCTGCTACCCGGCATGCGAATGTGTTCGGTATTTCTTCGTTGCACAGTCTGCGTGTTTTTTCCTTAGGTGGGAGGGGGTGTCAAACGAAAGAAAAAAATCAGCGCGACTATTCTAGTCGAGTTTTTCGACGCTGCCCATACCGCTGATTTTCTGAATCACGTTCGACGGATTGCCTCGATAGCCAACCCGCCCCATTCCGCTAATCGCAACGTTGAGAGTTCCGGTCACAAAAACGGTGGTGTTGCTGATACCGCTTACGTCCACGCGCGCGTCGGCCGCTTCAAGGTTCCCGCCGTCAAATCCGCCGGTGCCGCTCGCGCTTACCGAAAGCTCTGACGCACTTCCCGACGCCACGACATTTCCCGTACCCTTGAGGACAAACGTAATCGCGCCGCCCGTTTTCCGCACATGTGTATAACCGGTGCCCGAATTGGTTACCGATCGCAACCGTGACGTCGTTACCGAAACACGCGCCGCGGTACCCGACCCCGATTTCTCGTCAATGACCAGCGTATCCCCGCTTCGCGTAAACTCGATGAGGCTGGCGTCGCCGCTTTCAACACTGCAACCTGGCGCTTTGCCCTCCACGATCGTCACGTTCATCGTGCCGCGAATCAACACCTTCGTGAAACTACCGCCGCACACCGCCACGTCCGCCGCGCCGCTGTGACCGGCGTCGCCATCCGCCGGCTCCGGCCGTGACATGCTTTGCTGCTGCCGCTGGACGATCACGACTTGCCCCTGCATGTCGCCTTGCGGCGGGGTCGGAACGGTTACCGGTGGCGGCGTCGGTTGGTATACGGGCGTGGCCACCGGCTGCGCGACCGGTCGGCGCACCGGTGTTGGAGACGGCCCGCCGGGCGCGTTGTTGTACGCCGCGCGCATGTTTTGCTCGCGGTCGGAACTGCTCGGATGCGTCGGGCTCGGCGGTGCCGGCGTGGCGCGAACGCAGTTGACGATTTCGTCGAGGCGCGCACCCATTCGCTTGAGTGTTCGCGCGGCGAAGGCATCGGCTTGGTACTCGCAACGCCACGCGTCCTGGCGTTGCATTTCGACCGTGTGGCCCTCCAGGTGGTGACCCAGTTCGTGCGCGAAAACGTAATACACACACCAGTTCGTGCCCGCCGCTTGATTCAATTGGGCCAGGAAATCCGGATTGTAGAGAATGATGCGCCGCCCATTGTGAAACGCCGCCAGGGCGCTGGGCACATTCGCCGGGTGAATCTCCGGCATGTTCGTCAACCCGGCCGTCCGCCCAATTTCCGCCAGAATCGCTTCGGCGGTGTTGCCCGCCGCCGGTAACGATGTCACGTGAAAGGAGTAACCAAAGGAAGACTGCAGCGTGATTCCCGGCCCGGCCGATTGGCACATGCCGTCCAGGCAGATGCCGCCGGGGCAATCCGCGTCGCTTTCACAAGACGCCGCCGCCACGCCCGCGAAGCAGGATGTTGCTAAAAGGACACAGGCGATCACCCAACCGTACCAAGCCGCTCGTCTCACGTTGCACGCCTCCTATTGGCGATTTTTCTACCTTTTATACTTGCGAAATTGGATTCCGGATATCTTGCGCGAAACGCCGCCGCCGCGCAAGCGAAGACCGGCCCGAGACCTACCGCTGCGCCTTGCGCCCCTTCACCGGGGCCAACGGCGCAGCCAATTTTTCGTAAAGCTTCAACAAAAAAGGCATGCGGCGTTGGTCGTCCGGGAAACGCGCTTGCCGATAGCAGCGATCCACGACGCGATCGAGCGCCTCGTGCGCCCGGTGAAGCGCGCGGGGCATCGCCAAGGGGTCGTACAAATCCGCCGGTGATTGATCGGGATATTGATCCCGCGCGGCCAACACCGCTGCCGCAGCTTTCTCCACTGCGGCGCTTTGCTTCTCGCTCGGCACCTGGGGCCATGGAAAGTTGTTGTACACCTGCCGCGTCGAATAGCGGAAATCCGACTTAATGCGCCCGCCGACATGCCGCAGCCATGCCATGTGCATCTCCGAACTCAGCACGCCGAAGTGGTACAACGACGCCTCGGGAATTGCCGAACAACTGTTGTGCAGGATGTTCTCCGGCTCAAAATACCCGAAGGGCACGTAATCCCGCCGCTCCGACGTATGTTGCGGCACGAGCACGAAACGAGTCGTGGGCTGGCGGATCTCCGCGAACAGCGCCGGTTGACCGGCCAGTTCCCGCGTGGCCGCTTTCTTGCTGGCCAGGCGAAACTCTCGGACCTTTCCGACCCGCTCCCGCAAACCACGAATCGAGCGGATGTCGGAGGGCTTGGCGTGCGGCAACCACAAACACCAGCGCTTGCGACCGTGCAGGTATTCCGCCGCGCTCAGCAGTGGTCGGAGGTATGGCGCGGCGTCCGGATATTGCGCCACGAAGTCCTGCCGCTGCTCTTCGGTGAGCAGCAAGTGACCGCCGTCGGCCGGTTTGCTGCCGTAGCCGCATTCCGGCACCGGACACAACGGCCGGGCGCGGGGAGGAACCGCGAGATCGTTTCCCTCCACCAAATAGGGGCTGATGTTCTTCGCTTCTGTAACCGTCAGCTTGTCGTTCTTCCCGTCGAATTCGTAGATGCGCTTGCCGCCCGTATCGAACGCGCCGAAACCGACGATCACCACGTGCACGTGCGCCTTGCCGCGGGCTTCGCTTTCCCACGGGAAGGTGCGGTAGGCAAAATGGATCTTCAAGCCGAAATCGCGAAACAACGGCGTCCACAGCGCGTCCGCTTGCTCGCCTTGGGTGATGGAATTGGTGGAAACAAAGGCGGCGCGAATGCGTGTTCCACCCGCGTATTCAGCCGCTTTTCGGTACCACGCCGTGACGTAGTCCAGCACGCCGCTGCGTTTGGCGTCGCCCCACACGTGGGCTGTTTCGCGGTTTTGTTCTTTGGTCATCAGCGACTTGCCGACAAAGGGCGGATTGCCCAGCACGTAACTGCATTGCCCGGCCGGCAACACCTCGTTCCAGTCCAGGAGGAGCGCGTTGCCGACCCTGATGCGGGCCGACTTCGCCAGCGGTAGCCGCATGAAATACGCCCCGAACTCATTGCTGAGCCGCCGGTTCATTTGATGGTCGACCAACCACATCGCCACTTCGGCGATCCGCGCCGGAAACTCGCTGATCTCGATGCCGCACATCGACTCCATGTCGATCAGCGTCAGGTTTTTGATGTCCAGTTCCTGCTGCCGCCCGCCGTGCAGTATTTTGATGACCTCCAGCTCAAGCAACCGCAATTCGCGATAGGTTACGACCAGGAAATTGCCGCAGCCGCACGCGGGGTCCAGGAATCGCAATCCCGCTAACGTTCGCTGGAACTCCTGTAATTTGCGTCGGTCGTGGCGGATTTTCTCGAACTGTGCGCGAAGTTCGTCCAAAAACAAGGCGCGGATCAGTTTGAGAATGTCGCGCTCGGACGTGTAGTGCCCGCCGATCCGCCGTCGTTCGCGGGGCTCCATCACCGACTGAAAAAGCGAGCCGAATATCGCTGGCGAAATCTGCGCCCAATGGAAATGCGCACAACGCAGCAGGGCCTCGCGCATCGCGCGATCCATCTCCGCGAATCCCAGGTCTTCACGAAACAACTCGCCGTTGACGTAGGGCAGGTTCATCAACGCGTCGTCGAGG
Source organism: Candidatus Lernaella stagnicola (assembly GCA_030765525.1). Lineage (NCBI taxonomy): Bacteria > Candidatus Lernaellota > Candidatus Lernaellaia > Candidatus Lernaellales > Candidatus Lernaellaceae > Candidatus Lernaella > Candidatus Lernaella stagnicola. Next base: position 41,044 of record JAVCCK010000018.1, on the reverse strand, counting down.
CTCGTCTGGCGCTGCTCGCGCGGCGTGTTGAGCACGGCGAAAAAGCGGGCCAGTTGCGCGCCCAGGTCAAAGCCGTCTTGGCGCGTATAATTTTCGATGAACCGCGAGAAGGAATCCGTGTCGAAAATTCCCGTGTCTTCGGCAAACAGGCAAAACAAAATGCGCACCAGGAAGCGCTCGAGGCGGTGCCCGGAATACCCGCCGTCTTCCAGCGCGTCGTGCAGCTTCGCCATGATCTCCGCGGCGCGGATGTTGAGGGGGTCCTGCGGCTCCAAGCTGGCCTGCTTGAAACCGGCAATGAAACCGAACAAGTGCGCGTGCTCCGGCAACTCCGCCAGCGGAAATTCCACGACCCGCCCCGTCTCCAATTCGTGCAGCGCAATCCGCTCGAAATCGGAAACGATCACGTAGTCTGGCGCTTCCTCCTCGCGCCCTTCCCCCTGCAAATACTGGATGTAGTCAAAGGCCTGGCTCGCGGCGCGACCGAGATCCTTGCCCCGGCTCTTGTGCTCGACCAGCAGCGTGCCCTTCCAAAACAAGTCGATGAAGGACCATCGATCGCGCAGGTTGCGCACCGGCGCCTCGAACGACGCCACGGCCTTTCGATCCCTTCCGAACACGCGAAAGAAATCATCCCAGAAGCTCTTGGCTTCGGCGGCTTCGCGGCTTTCGTCTTTCCACCTGTGAACGAATTTCACGGCGCGCCGCTGCATTTCCCGCCAGTTGGTCGTCACCATCGCCGCGGCATCTCGAAGTCGGTTTCTACCATTGCCGGGGCGGCACCCAACCACCCAAATCTTCCTGCAGCGCCAAGGCCGCCGCGACCGTCAGGTGGTCGTTGCCGTGGGCCGCGCCCACCTGGACGCCGAGCGGTAATCCGGCTGCATTCAAACCCAGCGGCGTCTGCGTGACCGGGATTTCCAGCACATTGAGGATCGCCGTGTACACCCAATTGAAGGGCGGAAAGATCGGCTTGTGGTGGCGCGGCGCCGCCGTCGGATACGAGGGATACAGCAGCAACCCGTCTTCGCCCAGCCGCTGATTCATTTCCTGTTTCAGTTCGCGGCCCATCTCGGCAAATCGCCGGTAGCGTGCGGGCATCATCGCCGGGAGATTTTCCAACGCCGCCAGCACAATCGCCGGCAAGGTGTGATTCGACGCCCGCACCACCCACTTGAAAAACTCGCGGCCGGCGGAAATGGGGCCGTCGCGCCCGATCGTCTCCTTGAACGGCTCACTGCCCGATTCGTTCAGCAGCGCCGTCCAGATATCTCGCGACTTCTTGAACGCCGTAAACGTGCCCTCCGAAACCGTGGCGCCGCGTTTGGCCAGTGCCTCGGCCGCGCGGGCCTGCGCCTCCAACATATCCGCGGCGACCCGTACGACACCGTTCCCCTTGACCACAAGCACCTTCAGGCGGCTGAAATCGACCTGCGCCGGATCGCCCAGCGCGATTTCTTGGCAGCCTTCGTCCAGGCCGTCGGGTCCCTTCAACAACTGCAGCAGCGGCCAGATATCCTCGGCGCGCCGAGCCAACGGCCCGGTCGTCAAATAGCGCAACGCGGGCCCGGCGGCGATGGGATACTGGCCCGTATTCGGCACCAGGCCGCCGGACGCTTTGTGGCCGAACACGCCGTTGAAAAACGCCGGCATGCGAATCGATCCGCCGATGTCCGAACCCAAACCGAAGGGCGAACCGCCCGCCGCGATGATCGCCCCCTCCCCGCCGGAACTGCCTCCCACGATGTGCGCCGGGTTGTACGGGTTGTTCGTGCGGCCGTACACGTAGTTGCTCGACTCCATCCACATGCAGCCTTCCGACGTGTTGGTCACGCCCAGCGGTATCGCTCCCGCCGCGCGGATGCGGGCCACGGCCGTCGCGTCCTGGTCGGGCACGATGCCGCGCCGCGCCACGATGCCCGCCGTGTTGGGCATACCCGCGAACGCAAAGCACTCCTTGATGCTGCACGGTACGCCGAGAAAGGGCGGCAGGTCGTCCTTCTTTTTGGCTTCGCTCAGCTTGGCGTCGGCCGCTTGCGCCTCCTGCCGCGCCTGCTCAAAGCGATCCGCCACGACCGCGTTAAGCGTTGGGTTGACCTTCTGGATTTGCCGAATGTGGGCCTCGACGATCTCCACGGATGTCGCTTCGCCCTCGCGGATCAGCCGCGCCAGTTCCGTACCGGAAAGCTTGCACAGGTTTTCCATCGTGACCCTCGCTGGTTATCTAGTAGGTGCAAGCAATTTATGCCGCCCGCCGCGAGCGATCAAGCGTTGCCTGCAAATGAAGTCATGGGGTTGGGAGATTCGGGCGCGCCGTTTCCTGAACCTCATCCACGCTTCGCCCGCGTCTCACTTCATATCGCAATGGAAAGCCTGAATAAACAACGACAAATATACATCCACCCCCTCTTGCGTCGCCGCGGCGGTCGTGGTACATACCGCGGCCCACATAAGTGGGTTTTGGTTTTCTTAACGAAGGCCGGTGATTTGACCCGCTCGGTCGGTGTTTCGCCTCAGGCGGAATTCCCGGCGGGGATGACGATCCCGGCGACACGTAACCGGAGGAACATATGGTTACCATGAAGCAAATGCTGGAGGCCGGTGCGCATTTCGGCCACCAAACCCGCCGCTGGAACCCGAAAATGAAACCCTACATATTCGGGGCCCGCAACGGCATCTACATCATCGACCTGCAAAAAACCGTCGGCTACTTCAAGAATGCTTATGAAGCCGTCGTGCAGGCCGTCGCTAGCGGCGGGCGCGTGCTCTTCGTGGGCACGAAAAAGCAAGCCGCTGAAATCATCGAGGAAGAAGCAAGGCGTTGCGGCCAGTGGTACGTCAACAACCGCTGGCTCGGCGGTATGATGACCAACTTCGCGACGGTCAAAACCAGCGTCAAGCGTCTCAACGACTTGGTGGAGATGCGCGAGAAAGACAGTTGGGGACCGGTCACGAAAAAAGAGCAGATGAAGCTCATGAAGCAGTTGGTCAAACTCGAAAAAGGTCTCGGCGGCCTCGTAGAGATGGACCGCCTACCGTCCATCGTGTTCATCGTGGATCCGCGGCGGGAAGATATCGCCGTGCACGAAGCCAACAAACTGGGCATTCCCGTCGTGGCGGTCACCGACACCAACTGCGACCCCGAACCTATCGACTACATTATTCCCAGCAACGATGACGCCATCCGCGCCATCAAACTGTTCACCGGCGCGATCGCCGATGCCGTCCTCGAAGGCAAAACCCTGTTCGAAGAAAACCTTCGCATGCAGCGCCGGCAAAAAGAAGAATCGGACGCGCGGTCCCGCGCCGAGCAGCAAACCGCTCGCGTCGCCGAAACCGAGAAAATCAAACCGGCCGGCGACGACGCGCCGCCCGAGGGCGTGGCGATTGCGGTCAAACGCGCACGTCGCGAACCCGAGGCGAAAGCCGCCGAGACGAAAGCGGTCAAGGTGAAGACGGAAGAAACGGCGGCCAAACCAGTCGCCGAAAAAGCTCCGGCGGTATCCGATGTGGCCGAACCAGTCGCCGAAAAAGTTCCGGTGGAAACCGTCGCGGCCGAAACGGTCGCCGAAGAGGCTCCGGCCGAAAAGAAATCAGACGAATAATCACCACGCCCCCGCCGCGACCACCGGCCACGGCCGGGCGATTATGATTCTATGAAGGAGAAGACCATGGCTATTTCAGCGGCAATGGTAAAAGAACTCCGGGGAAAAACCGGTGTTGGCATGATGGATTGCAAAAAAGCGCTGCAGGAAAACGACGGCGACATGGAGAAGGCGATCGAGTGGCTGCGTAAAAAAGGTCTGTCCAAGGCGGCCAAACGCGCCGACCGCGCCACGAGTCACGGAGTGTTCGGCATCTTCGTGTCGGAATCCGGCGGTAAAATCGCTGTCGTCGAACTGAACTGCGAAACCGATTTCGTGGCCAAAAACGAAGACTTCGGCAAACTCGCCGACCAGTTCGCCGCCCACGTGGCCGCCACGGGCACCACCGACGCCGAGGCGTTGAAAAACGAGAAGTTCACCGCCGACCCTAATGTCACCGTCGGCGACGTGTTGGCTGAAAACCTGGCGAAAATCGGCGAAAGTATCAAAATCGGCCAGATCATCGTCTGGGAAACTCAAAGCGACGATGCCAAGCTCGGCATCTACGTTCACACCGGCGCCAGCGCTGTGGGCCTGACCGAGCTGACCGGCACGAGCGACAAAGACGTCGCCGAATTGGGCAAGCACCTGGGTATGCAGATCGTCGCGGCCCGGCCGACCTATCTGACGCCCGATGACGTACCCGAAGAAATCGTCGCCAAGGAAATTGAAATTTACCGGGAAGAAGCGCGCCAATCGGGCAAGCCCGAGAATATTCTGGACAAGATCGCGCAAGGCAAGCTCAACAAGTTCTATCAGGACATTTGCTTGATCAAGCAAACGTACGTGAAAGACCCGCAGGGCAAACAATCGGTTGAAAAGCTTCTGGCGGCCGAGGGCGTGGGCATCGCCCGTTTCACGCGGCTGGCAATCGGCTAACCGGTACATATCGAACGCGAAAGGCCGTCGTTCCTCGGGGCGACGGCCTTTTTTGTATACAAACGCGGAAACATTATTTCTACGGGCACTTTTCCGCCTTTCGGCTTTTGTTGCTGCATCATTGTAAAGATGTTATTATTATCAGGTTGGTATCCTTTCTGTTTCAGCCTTATGGAAAAGCCCTTCTGCACTCATTGGATCGCGATTTAATTGGTGAAATCGAAAAATAAATGACAACTGATAACAACCCAGCAACCGAGATTGCCCGCTTACGACAGCGCGTCGCCGAATTGGAATCGCAAATTGCAGCGCAGGCAACCGCCCCATGGTCCGAGCTAATCGGCCGGCAATTACTTGTTTCCGTTTTCGAACATTTCCCGTGGCCCGTCCAACTGTATTCGGCCGACGGGCATCACATCATGTCCAACAAGGCAACAGAGGCTTTTTTCGGCCGACTCCCACCGCAGGATTACAACTTCTTCGAAGATGAAGCGATCAACGCGTTGGGTATCACCAACGTGATACGCGATTTGATTGCTCGTCGGGAATCTTTTGTCGACCTCGGGGAGTATCCGTACAATATCGCCGAGGCCAATCCGCATCTTGAAGGGGCACCCGACCATGATCTGTGGTTGCGAACCATGCTGTTCGTCGACTATGACGCCGCCGGCCAAACGCGACATTTCGTGGTCATCCATCTTGATGTGTCCGAGAGCGTCAGGCAGGAAACGGGACGACGGCGCGTCGAAAACAAACTCCTTAGACAAGAGGAACTGACGCGTAATTTCATCGAACGAAACCCCTACTCCATTGTGGTCCACGACAGAAAAGGGCGGTTTCTGTTCGCCAACGCGAAGTTCTATGACTTGTTTTTCAACGGTCGTCGGCCGGAGCCGCCGGCGAATTGGACGATGTTCGACGACCCAACGCTTCAGGACCCGGCGTTGGCGTCGCAATTGAAAAAAATCTTCGGCGGTGAAATCGCGCACATGGAAACCGAGATAAGTTTCAACCCGGCCAAACTCACCGATCTGCAGGAATTGGCCGTGGATGTGCCGGACGAAACCCGCTTCTTGCACGTTACGATATTCGGAGTGAGCAGCCGAGAAGGTTCGGTGACGACGGTCGTCGCGATGCATGAAGACATTACCGACCGCAAGAAAATTGAAAAGCGGATTGCTAGCAAGCACAAGTTTCTCGACGCTATCATTGAACTCAATCCTTACGGCATCGCCGTGATGGATCGCGACGGTCATATTCAAAGCGTCAATGAGGCGTTCGTAAAGTTGTTCGGATTCTCCCCGGGCCCCGATTTCGACTGGAGGCTTTTCGAAGATCCGATCGCGGAGAAAGTCGGCTTAGCGCCGAAATTGCTCGCGTTGCGCGAAGGGAAGACCGTACGCATCAGCGACGGCTTTTTTTATAACCCGCGTCTAGTTTATCCCGGCGAATCGCAAGAAATTCCCGACGTGCCGCTGTGGTTGCGCGTCGTGGCGTTTCCGATCATGGACGAAGCCGGCGAGTTGGCCAACATCGTGGTGATGTATGAGGACATCACGGAGCAGCAGAATTTGGCCGCACAACAAGAGTCAATGCGCGCCCAAATTCAGGAAATGCAGAAGCTCGAGGCGCTGAGCACGATGGCCAGCGGGATCGCGCATGATTTCAACACCGTGCTCTCGGTGATCAAGGGCTTTGCCGAAGTTTCAGAGGAACTCGCGGAAAGCCCGCGGTTGCTTCGTTGCCAACAGCAGATCCTTGCCGCCACCAAACGCGCCGGCGACTTGGTCGATAAAATGATGATCTTCAGCCGCCGTGTCGTATCCGAGCGACGCCCCCTGCCGCTGCAAAAAACCGTCGCAGAAGCCATGGAATTGCTTACCGGTTATTTCCCGGCAACGATTCGCGTCAAACGGGACATGCAACTGGAAGACGGCTTCGTGATCGCCGATACCACCGAAATCCACCAGGTGCTGTTCAACTTGTGCATCAACGCCTACGAAGCCATGGCCGACACCGGCGGCCGTTTGACCGTCTCGCTGCGGCCGTGCGACCTGTCCGATCCGCTCCCGGCCGAGTTGCCGGACGGCAGATACTGCCGCCTGTCGGTACGCGACACGGGCGCCGGAATGGACGAAGAAACGAAACAGCGGGTCTTCGAACCCTTTTTCTCAACCAAAGCCATCGGTCAAGGATGCGGCATGGGATTGGCGGTCGTGCACGGCATCGTGCAGGCATGTGGCGGGCACGTTGTCGTGGGAAGTGAACTCGGAAAGGGAACCTCGTTTCACGTCTACCTCCCGCTGATCGAAGCGTGTGAAATCGTCGAAGCGGACCACGGAGAAGAGGCGCCGCGCGGAACCGGACACATTCTGCTGGTCGACGACGAGCCTTCGGTTGTCGAGTCCATGTCCATGAACCTGGAACGGCTCGGGTATTCGGTGACGTCCTGTCTCAAAGGAAATGAAGCGGCGCGACGTCTGGAAGCCGAACCGGAAGCTTTTGACTTGCTTATCACCGACCAGGTGATGTCGGATCTTTCCGGCATCGAGCTAAGCCGCATCGTGCACCGGCACAGTCCGCAGTTGCCGATTCTCATTGTCAGCGCCTTCGAAAAACCGGAGGTTCTGGCAGCCATTGAAGCATCGCCGAATGTGGGTTTTCTACACAAACCGTTTGCCACTGTGACGATCGCGAAAACGATCCGAGATATTTTAACTGCCGCAAAGGAGAATTTGAATGCCGGCCATCCTCATCATTGACGACGACCCGCAAATGGCCGAAGTCCTGCTCCAATACCTCGACCTCGCGGGCTACGATGATGTCGTGACCGCCACCGACGCCAAGGAAGCTGTGCATTGGTGTGAGACCAGGAAGTTCGACTTGATCGTGACCGACATTCTCATGCCCGATATGGACGGGATGGAAGTGATCCTCAAGCTGCGCGTCGATCAAAAAGTCGATACACCGATCATAGCCATTTCCGGCGGCGGCAAATTCAACCGCGCGGCGGAGGTGTTGAACTGGGCGAAGCACCTCGGCATAAGCTGCACGCTTAGCAAGCCGATCGACCGACGTGAATTCATCACAAAAGTGACGGAATTGCTTGGCGATAAAAGAACGTCATAAAAAAGGCCGAGCCCCAAGACCCGGCCTTCGTCGCTGCGTCGCTGGTTGGTTCTAGAATTCCGGCGGTGTGTAGGTCATTCCGAAGTACGCCGTCCAGTAGTCGCTGTTCGCACCGTCCGTGTTCCAATACAGCGCTTCCAATCCGACACCGGCAATCTCCGGCAGGCCAATGGGCAACTCGCCAAGCACCAAATTGATCAGGCCGCCGAGCAGATCCGGCACCCAAGTCGTAAGCAGGTCCAACACCGGCGAGGCGTCGGATACTGGATTGTAGAGGTACCGCACGTCGAACATCAGCGCGGGCAGTGAAACGACCAGCTTGCCGGCCTCGTCAGGGTCGGCGTCCAGCGCAAATACCAGGTCGAAACTGAGCCCCATCGCGCGCCATGCGGCCTCGCCTTCCGGATGCAGGTACACGTCCATGCGCCAATCGGGGATCCGCAGCGCGAGACTGCCGTCGGCACCCGGCACCGCCACCGGTACGGCCATCGGCGTCAGCACCAGGCTGGCCGTCGTTTCCGGATCGACACTGCCCAGAGCGGGGAAGATGATCGCCAGCGTGCCCGCGTTGAGTTCCAGCTCGATCACATCCGGCTGAGTGCCCGCCGCGCCCAGGGCCAACTCCAGCAGGCCGCTGTCGGCCACGCCCAACATCACCTTGTTGAGGATGTCGTCACCCAGAGAAAATCCGAAACCGAAATCCGTCGCCGCCTGTGGCCGTCCGGCCAGGAAGTTGGGCGGATCACCGTCCGTGAAACGCGATGAGCCCGGCCACGGCAAGTCGAGCGGCGGATCGGTCAAGTAAGCATTGAGGTCGAAACCGGCGATCAACGCCCCGGCGCCGACGTCGATGGTGGTCAGCGCGAGTTCCAAGTCGAAGCCGATCAAGGTCGTCTGGATTTCCAGCGCCGCCAGAATGTCTTCCAACGCGCCGGGCAACGTGTCGCTGATCAGGCCTTCCACCGCGCCTTCCACGACGCCCAGAATAAGTTCGACGATCCCCGCCGGCAGGATGCCTTCGACGGTCAGGTCTTCGTGGCTCAGATCGAAATCGGTGATGCTCACCGTCGCCGCGCCGTCCTCGACCAGCAAGTCGGCCAGCCCTTGGAAGTTGAAGGAGCCGACGGTCATTTCGAATTCGAGCGGCAACGCACCGATGGTCGCCCGCAGGCCGAATACCACGTCGGTCAACGCGCCCTGGAAGCCCAGCCCCGTTTCCAGAAACGCCGCGTTGAAGGTCGCTCCGTCGATCGCCGCGCTGGTGATTTCCACCGTGAGTGTTTCGGAATCGACGATGGGGTTGAGCGGCTCAATCACCGGCATGAGGTCCAGGTCGCTCAGCAACTCGCTGATCAACGCGCCCACCACGGCCAGCGCGTCGTCGCCCAAGGTCAGGAAGAATGCGTCCGCGGCCGTCTCCGCCCGGTCCAGGCCCACGCCCTGCACGACGACGATCTTGTCGGCGCCGAAGACATCGGCCTCGGGAGATGTGGCCACGTAAATCGGCAACACAGGTTCGCCGGTCTCAAATGCGACCGTCGCTTGAAACGCGCCCGCGTTGACGTCGACCGCCTCGCCGTTGATCAACACTTGATCCGCATCGGAGCCGGTCACGCTGCCTTGCACGACGACTTGCGATGCGTCGATGAACGCGCCCGGCGCCGGCGATACAATATTTACCGTCGCGGTCGGTAGGTCCTCGTTCCATGGCTCGGTATAGTCGGGCGGTTCGGAAGTATCGTCATCGTCGGTGACGATGTCATCGCCGCCGTCGTCAGAATCGTCCTCGTCCTTGGCGCATCCAACAACGAACAAAAGAGAGCAGATAATCAAAAAGACAATACATATCCGCCGCATAGGTAAGCCTCCTTCCCAAAAACGCCGCTCTATGCTACACCATTGTTCGTTCTTGCCAAGCCGTAATCCGAGCAAAGGACGCGGGCCGTCAGCGCCGGCGTCGAGGAGGCCTTCCATGCGGCAAAAAAGTTTAATCGTTTTTGGTTTTTTGGTTTTGGTAATGCTCATCTCCGGCTGCGCGGACGACGGTTTCGACCTCGACGACCAAGCGGCGGCGAGCATAACCCGTATCCACACCGACAAAACGTATCTCCGCGATGCCGAAGGTCGCTACCTGCTCGTGCACGGCACCAATGTCAGTTGCGCCAGCAAGTACCCCGCTAAGCTCGACCCCATCTCGTATGTCGGCAAGCCCTTCCCGCTTGAAGAAGCGGACAAGAACTTCCAACAGTTGCGCGACATGGGCTTCAACACCATTCGTTTGTTGACGATCTGGGAAGCCATCGAGCCCTTCGCCAGCGGCGAATACGACGAAGAGTATCTCGACTATTTCGAGCAAATCGTCGCCAAGGCCAACGAGTACGGAATCTACTGCCTCATCGACATGCACCAGGATCTCTTCTCGCGCTGGATGCGCAAGTTCTATGTCGACGCCAACCCGCCCGGCGTCAACGCCCTGGAAGCGATTCCCGGTTTGGATGACTTCGCCTCGCCGCAATACAACAACGTCATCCAGGGAGACGGCGCGCCGCGTTGGGCCGTCGCTTTGACGCTGCCGGAGAAAGACGTCGGCGGTTCGCAATGGGGCCTGCCCATGTGGGACGCCGACGACCGCACCCGCACCACCGATGTTCCCGCGCTGCATTGGGGCGTGGCGAATTTTCTCTCGGTGGATATCGCCCGCGCCTTTGCCACCTTTTTCGCCGGGCGTGAGATTTATCCGGACTACATGGTCGAAGGCAAGAACGTGCAGGACTACCTGCAGGATTCCTACGCGAACGCGTGGGTCGCGCTGGTGGAGCGCATCGGCAAGTACCCCAACGTGCTGGGCTACGACATCATGAACGAGCCACTGGGCTTGTACATCGCCTTCATGATCAACGCGCTGCTCTACCAAGAAGCGAAGATGACCGCCAACGGCGAACTCACCGAGGCGCAGGTTGAATTCCAAGTGGACGTTGTGCTCGAGAAGCTGCACAACCTCAACATGCCTCCCAAGGACCTGCGCTACCTGCGGCGACTCCTGCTCACCAAACAAAACCTGCCGCGGACGCCCGAGGAATTCGCCGCCGCCGGCTTCCCCCTCGACCCCGCCGCAAGCAACGCCTACGCGCCCAACGTCGACGGCGTGCTGGCGCTGAGCCTCAATTTCAACCGCAACTTCCTGCAACCCTTCCACAGCAAGGTCGGTCAGGCGATTCAGGAAATCGATCCCGACGCCGTGCTGTACGTTGAAGGCTCGCTCGGCGCGGACGACACCGCCGGCATTTTCGGTTTCTACGCCACGCCGATGCGCCACCCGGAAGGATTGGAGCAAATCGTTTTCGCGCCGCACGTCTACGCCGACGTCTACCCCTTCGTGCTCTCCTACAACCCCGAACCGCGGGAATTCACGACCGACGAAATCATGTTCCGCGATTACACCGATCTCATCCTCGGCGCGATCGGCCTCGCCGCGTTCGGCATGGGCAATCCGCCGGTCCTGCTGGGTGAATTCGGCACGTACTTCAATCTCAACGGCATCGAAGACGCGGTCGCGACCGATTTCATCGTGCCCGCTGCCGTCCTGGACAACTACTACGAGGTACACGAGGAAAACCTGATCAACCGCACCGTGTGGTGCTACTCGCCCGACAACTGGTTGGCTTGGGGCGAAGGCTGGAACCAAGAAGACTTTTCGATTCTCGGCGCCGATGAAACGCCGCGCGCGGACGATGCGTACACCCGCGTCACGCCGCGCTTCACCTCCGGCCGCCTGATTTCCTACAAGTACAACTCGCCGCTCGCCTACTACGAGCCGCGCGAGGGCGTGCCCACGCCGATCAAGGAATTCAACATGGAGATGGCCGGCCTGGAAAGCGCCGCGCCGACTGAAATCACCGTGCCGCGCCGCAAGTATCCCGACGGATTTTACGTCTACGTCTCCGACGGCAAATGCTACTACGACGCCACGCGGAACATCTTGTACTGGTTCCCCTCCAACGACGACCCCGAAGCGACACACACCATTCGCATCCGACCACCATGGGAGGATTACGGCGACCGAGATTGGAACTACTTCTTTAAAGACGATCAAGTTGTGGAGGGACGGTCATGAGACGCTTCATCACGCTTATCGCACTCGCGTTCTTGTTGTTCGCCTTCTTCACGCCGACCGCCGCCGCGCAGGAAGATAACCTCGCCGACGAGAAGATGTTCGCGATGGTGCCGATGATTCACCTCGACTTTAAGAATTTCTTTCTGTATCAGAACGACCGCGACTTCGACCGCGGCAAGGCTCTGTACGACGAGAACAAGCAAACGGTCGGCTACTTCGCCACCACGCTGACGCCCGCGCTGACGTGGAATCCCATCGAGGAAGTGACGCTGCAATACACCGTGCAGATCGGCGAAAACCTGTGGAGTCGCAACGACGCCGAGCAGCGCAACCCTGCCGCGGCCGACGTGCCCACCTTCCTGCACAAGGAAATCTGGAGCAGCGTCCGACTGCCCGGCGACCTGTTCGTGCAAGCCGGGTACAAGCACGTCAACGACCCCACGCGGCTCTTCCTCGATCGCGACATCGGTGCGGTCACGCTGGGCTGGATGTGGGACGCCGACGCCCAATGGGTGCGCCTGAGTTTCGGGCAAATTCCCGATGGCGTGTTTGAAAACACCACCGCCGAATTGCCCGCTTCGGAATTCGAGCAGAACAACTTCGAAAACGATGTGTTCGTGTACGCGGCGGAGAGCCGCCTGCTGGCCGGATCGTGGTCGCTGAACCCGGCTGTTTTCGGCCTGACGGACAAAAGCGAAATCGGCCGCGAAATGAATCTGTTGACCTCCGCGTTCAACGCCGCCGGCCCCGCCGGACCGGTCGCGCTCAGCTTCGACATCGCCGGGCAATGGGGGCTCCACCGAAACGGCGGCATCGATAACCGCGACGTCGACATGGCCGGGTACGCCGCCCAGGTGAGCGCCCGCATGATGATGCAGCATTTCGGGTGGCGTCTAAATCTGCTGGGCTTCTCGGCCGATGACGGCGACAAGAACGACCTGCTCGACACCGGCTTCACGTATTCCGGTTTCTCCCGCAGCAGCACCGTCGTGCTTTCGGAAAACGAACTGCAGGACCAGTATGACAACCTCGACGAACGCGTCGCTGCGCAACGAGCCGGGCTCTTCCTGGCCGACCTGCGCTTGTCGGCCATGCCGGTTCCGTCGCTGGAGTTTTTCGTCTCCGGCGGTTACGGCCGCGTCCTGGAAACCAAGAACCTGGACGATGACGCCACGGTCGGCACCGAAATCAACGGCGGGGTCGTGTGGAGCATGTATCACGATATCGTGGACATGACGGTGCTGGGTGGCGGCGTGCTGCCCGGCAAATCCGGCGCGATGGTCAAAAACGAAATCGACCCCGAGGCCACCGATTCCATCTACTACGGCCAGGCGTTGATGGGAGTTCACTTCTAGACCGGAGCCGCAACGCCGAGCCGATGCCGCCGGTTCTTGGCGGCTTTCGCCTGTCGCGATTCGTGAAACCGTTTAGCGCTGCGTATAAAAAAGCAGCCGCCGAAACCGGCGGCCGCTTTGGGAAAACTTCGCGAGAAGAATCTATTTCGACTTGATCAGCAGCGTGGCGACGCCCTTGTCGTATCCCAACGCTTTAACCGACACGAGCTTACCCAGGTCGGTTTGGAAGTCGCCGAGGCGAACGGGGCGCAGTTTGGCCGCCGAGTCAATCAGCCGGTGCAGGTCGGCCTTGTCGAAATAAATGTTGCCCCATTCGGTCGACAACGCATAGTTTCGTACCAATTTCGAAATCAAGACGTCGACGGTTTGTGTTTCCTCGGCGGCGGCCAGGGAAACGATCGACATCAGCAGCGCCAGGGCGCACAACAAAGCGACTTTTTTCATTCCGAATTCCTCCGGCTGGTGTAAGCTCGTCTTTCCATACCAGATATCGGCGCTTACCGTCAAGTTTTGCCGACACCTTTCGGTCATTTAACCAAATGCCCCGTAACACGGATTTTCGGGATGCTGAAAAGCAACACGTTGAATTCGCTGAATTCCACTTCCAAATTGGTCACGCCCCTTGCCTGGCGCTCGTCGATCAGCGCCGCGATCATTCGATTGGGCTCCGGAACGTTGATGGGAATCGTCAGCAAGCGAAAGCCGTAGCGGGTCTGCGTGAAAAACTCGTCCCGTTGCAGGCCCTCGGCTTTCATGTCCGCGGCTGTGTAAAGCTTTTCCGGCATCGCCTGCTTTTGGTAGTACGCGCAACCGGTGACCAGGAAAATCGCCAGCAACAAGATCATCGCGATACGTTTCATCATCCACTCCCGTGATTGCGAAAACAGTTTGTTTCACCTAGCATCCCAACCAAATAAGCATAACGTCAACTTGGTAAGAGGCAATGCGACACTGGGTTTTGGCCATTGCGCTGTTCGCGGCTTGCGCAGCGCTGTTTTCGCTGCCCGCGTCCCTGGATTGGACCGAGGTGGCCGTCGGCGCGCCCGAAAGCGACGCCTACAACAGCCTTTGGATCCTCTGGGCCGTTCCCGAAGCGTTGCGCAGCGCGGAGGTCTCGCTCGGCGATTTCTCGTACTTGGTCGACCCCGCCGGGGCCAACCTGTGGCCCCACCTGGGCAATGTGCTCTATCCCGTCATCCTCGCGCCGATCACCTGGTGGAAAGGCCCCATCGCCGCGGCCAACGTCGGCTTGATCTTGGTTCTATTCCTCAATTGCTTTTGCGCTTACCTGTTTTTGCAGCACGTCGTGGGTGATCTACCTTCGGCGCTGCCGCCCGCCGTCGGCTTCGGTGTTGGTTCGTTCGTGCTGGCCGAGGCGGCATACGGCAACGTCGAACTGGCCGGCGTATTCGTCGTCCCTCTGGCGGCATGGGCGATCGTGCGCTCCTGCGACGAACCCGGTTGGCGCCGCGCCCTATGGATGACCGCGGCCCTGCTTCTGGCCGCCCTGTGGAACGCCTACTACGGCATGGCGGTTTTCGTTTTCGCCGTCCTGGCCGCCGGTTGGGCCGTGTTCTCCGATCGCACGAAGCGACCCCTTTGGTTTACCGGCGGCGCGTTGCTCGCCGCATCAGCAATGCTGCTACCGGTGGCGTTGTGGTTGTCGCGACAGGTCGACGCCGCCGCACCCGCGGGCGGTTGGCAGGCGGTGGGCGCTCATCTGGACTTGCTGGAGCCGATCTTTTTCGCGCGAAATTATCCCAACACCGTCCCGTATTTCCTGTTGCTGCTCGCGGTCGGTGTGACCGTCACTAAGCGGCGCCGCGATACGCTTTTCTGGTGGGTGGCGGCGGGCGTCTTTTTCCTCTTCGCCCTCGGCGAGTCCATTCACGTGTACGGCCACGACACCGGGTTGCCGGGGCCCTATCGACTGCTTTCGTGGTTGCCGGGCATGGAGCGGGCGCGCTGGCCGTATCGCTTCGTGATCCTTTCGCAACTTGCGGTCGCGGTGATCGCCGCCCATGCGGTGCGCGGTGTGCTGGAATATCTCGACACCGGCGGGGGGCGTGGCGAGCGGCGTTTTACCGGGCTGCTGGTGCTGCTGGCGCTGGCGGTGTCATTTTTCTTGGTGCCGCATCCGGGCCTTAAAACCGACGCCCCCGAGCCCTACGGCGCGGTGCACGAACACGGTCCGGGCGCGGTGTTGGAACTGCCCGCAAGCCTTGATTTTCACGTTAACAGCCGCAACCTCTTCTACCAAACCGTCCACCGCCACCCGGTGCTCGCAGCCAAGCCGTTTCCGGATTACCCGCCGGGATTTGCCGCTGCGGCCGTCGACGCGGTCCCGGCATTGGCGGCCATCGACAAGATCGATCTCGACCTGCCCGCGCTGGTCGGCGTTGACGCGCCCGCGTTTCGCAACGACTTGAAAAAGCTGGGAGTTCGCTACGTTGCACTGCATTTCCTGGAACTCAACGACGCGCGCCGCGAGCCGTTCAAAACCTGGCTCGCCGAAACCTTCGGCCCACCAGTCCGCTCCGGCGACACCGTCTTGATGTACCTGGTGCGCTGATGCCGATTCGCGTCGACGGCTTGACCCTAACGCTCAACGGCTCGGAAAAATCGCTGCGCCGACGCCTCGCCAAGCGCCTGGACGTGCCCACCGGCCGCGTGGTCGCCTACCGCATCCTTCGTAAGTCCTTGGATGCGCGAAACAAAAGCCGCATCCGCTGGGTGTACTCGGTGCAAGTGATCGGCGAGGACGAGCGCGAAATCCTCAGCCGTTTCCGCGACGATCCCCACGTCACCCCGGCGTTGGAATCG
Source organism: Candidatus Lernaella stagnicola (assembly GCA_030765525.1). Taxonomy (NCBI): domain Bacteria; phylum Candidatus Lernaellota; class Candidatus Lernaellaia; order Candidatus Lernaellales; family Candidatus Lernaellaceae; genus Candidatus Lernaella; species Candidatus Lernaella stagnicola. The sequence goes on along the minus strand of JAVCCK010000018.1, from coordinate 25,100 downwards.
CGCGAGCCGCTCGTCATCCCCCGTGTGGAACGAGCTTACCGGCCGCTGGTGGTCGGCAGTGGCCCGGCCGGCCTGTTCGCGGCGGAATTTTTGGCCCGCGCCGGCGCCCCGCCGTTGATCCTCGAACGCGGCAAACCCGTGGACGAACGAAATGAAGACGTGGCGGCGCTCGTGCAGGCCGGAGAACTGGATCCGGAGAGCAACATCTGCTTCGGCGAAGGGGGTGCCGGAACCTACAGTGACGGCAAGCTCTACACCCGCGGAAACGACCCGCTGATACGTCATGTGTACGAGAAATTCGCTAATTTTGGGGCTCCCGGACACATTTTGTATGACACCGCGCCACATTTAGGGTCCGATCGATTACCGAATTACGTTGTAAGCTTCCGAAAGACACTAATCGAACTAGGTGTGGAATACCGTTTTCGGTCGAAAGTAGTCGACATTATGGTCGAAGACGGTCGCGCCCACGGGGTCGTTTTGGCCGACGGAAGTGAGATTGAATCCGACCTGATCGTGCTGGCCGTGGGCCACAGCGCCGATGATCTCGTCCGAAAACTTGCCGCCCGCGGCGTGGCGGTTCAGAGCAAGGGCTTCGCCGTGGGGGCGCGCATCGAACACCCGCAACAGCTTATCGACAAAGTCCAATACGGTCGCGCCGCCGGGCACCCAAAACTGCCCCCGGCGAGCTATCGCCTCACCCATCGCACAAAAAACGGGCGCGGCGTGTACTCGTTTTGCATGTGTCCGGGCGGCGAAATACTGCCCAGCGGCACCGATACCGCGCACTTGGTGATCAACGGCGGCAGCCCGGCGGGTCGGGACGGCATCCGGGCCAACTCGGCGATTGTGGTGTCGGTTGACGAAAACGATTTCGGCGACGAACCGCTGGCCGGCTTGGAGTTTCGTGAGCGCATCGAAATGGCCGCGGCCCAAGCGGTCACCGCCGGATCGTGCACGGCCCCGGCGCAGAAGGTACTCGACTTCCTCATGGGAGAAGTCAGCGAGCATTTGCCGCCGACCTCTTATGGACCGGGCGTGGAAGCTGCTGATCTAAAAGCAATATTTCCGCCTTTCATAGCCGAAGCGATAGCCGACGCGCTCGTGTCCTGGGACCGCCAACTGCGCGGTTTCGCCGGGGGGCGGGCGGTGCTGGTCGGTGTGGAGACGCGCACCAGCAGCCCGTGGCGTCTCACCCGTGACGAGCATTACCACGCCTTGGGTGCTCGCGGATTGGTCGTGTGCGGCGAGGGTTCCGGTTACGCCGGGGGCATCGCTTCGAGCGCCGTGGACGGCATCAAGGCGGTGTTGGCGCAAAAATAGCGAACGAAAGTTCCGTACGGTCGACGTGCAGCAGGATGAACAGACGCTTCCCAAGGAACTCAAGCGGCAGCTAAAAGGCGTCGGCCACCCCAATTAGGCCGCAAAAAAGGCCCGCCCGAAGGCAGGCCCGACCTCAATAAGCCTGTTTGACCCGACAGGAAGTCGGTTACTGAATATCGATAAAGATACCCAGGTTGTCATCGAGTTCGCCGATCGTCGCCATGTCGGCCAGGGAGATTTTCAGCCCGGCCAATTCGGGGAGCTTGATCTGCAGCCCGCCCAGTAGATCGCCGAGCAATTCGGGCAGAACGTCGCCGAACAGTTCGGCGAATAAGCGCTCAGTGTTGTCGATGTTTTTCTGGCCCATGGCGTTATGGACCACGTCGACCGCCAGGCCCAACTCGCCCAGCTTGAGAGAAAGGCTCTGGTCGTCGTTGAACGTAAAGGATAGCGGCGCGACCACATCCACCATCACGGTCATCGCTTCCCAATAGCCGTCGCTTTCACCGGCCGCCCGGCATGCTTCGTCCTCGCCGCATTCGATCATTGCGCGAATGGCGAACGAGGGCAGAACGAGATACATCGTGTTGTCTTCAGCCGAACCAGCCACGATCGGCGCCACGGTCGGCTCAAAGCGGAAAACCACCGGTAGCGGCGGATCGATTTTTCGGTACGAGAAGAAAATCAGCGACATGATTTCGCTGGTGACGAATTCCTCGCTCAAGGAAAACTCCAGCGAGCCGGTCGCCGCCAAGGCATAGAAAACCTGGTTGAGGAAATCGTCGTTGATCGTCAGTCCCAAACCGTACGGGGCGCCGGTCACCGGCGTTACTTCCGGAAAGACGGGGGGGCCGGCGACGGTGGTCAGGTAGCCGTCTGGCTGGAAATCGAGATCGAAAACGTCGGCGTCGGTCACGTCCAACACGGAGTCGAACCCGAGCGTGAAATTGCGGTCGCCGGTCACGGCCAGCGCCGGTAGTAGGCTCAAGGCGTAACCATTGCCGGTAATCGTCAGATCGAGGCCGGCCAAGGCGTCTTCCAGAAGGCCGGGCACGAGTTGGTCGAGCAACAGTTCGGCCACGGCGCCCACAAGGTAGGACGCCAAGTCGTCCATGATGCCGTCCATGCCCAGGGACGCGACGGAAAATGACGAGTCGACCAGCGTCAGCACGATTTCGTTGTTCTCGTCGACCGCGACATCCATCATCGCTTCGAGCAGCATGCCCTGAATGTCCACGTAGACGTCCAGGCCGAAGAGGTTGGCGTCGAGCACGATTTGGCCAATCATCACGCGCAGCGCGAGGCCGTCGGTTGTCGACTTGACGACGAGGTCAACGCCCTCAATGGACGCTTCGCTGAGTTCCAAACCCGCTTTGCCGTCGGCGGCGATTTTCGGGTTGAGCAGGTCGGCCAAGTCGAAGCCGTCGATCAAATCGGCAATGAAATCGGCAAGCGTGTTGAGCCCGCGATTTTCCAGGTCGAGACCCAAGCTCGTCGCGGCATCGCCGGGCAGACCGGCGGCGCCTTGCAGCACGGTGACTCGGTCGCCGGAAACCCGTTGCTTTTCCGAAGTGATCGCGTCGACGACGATCGGCACGAAGAGGTCGTCATCACCGACGGTAACCGTACCGGTGAAGGTGCTGCCGGACACGGCGATGTCGCGCCCGTTAAGCGTCAACTCCGCCAATTCGGGGCCTTGATAGACGCCGGTGACGGTCACGACACCCGGTTCGACGATCGAGCCGTCAGCCGGGGCGGTGATGGTGACGTAAGGGTAGTTTTCGGGATCCACCCACGGCGCAGGGTCGTCGTCCTGATCGGGATACGTATAGTCCCAATTACGCAGCGGGTACGGCGGCGACGGATCGACGTCCACCAGTTCGCAACCCACAAACGCACCGGTTGCCATGAGAAAAATCAACAAGAAAGAAATTCTGCGGAAGATCAAAACAGCCGACATAGACAAGCTCCTCGCCGTCGAAAAATCGCCGTTTGGCTAAGTTAGAGGAAAGGAGCTTTGGGCGCAAGACGAAAAATGAACACCTATTCAAATGTCAGTTCATTATAGGTTTTCAACAAATTGGCGCCGAACTCCGGACCAACACACAGCAGCTTCTCATATGCGTAGCGCTCATCGTCGTAGTACTTGGGCAGCATCACGTAACCCAGCCAGTCCTGGCCCAGGCCGACCATGATCTGCGCGTGACCGCCGAGCTTCGCACGCGCCAGGTTGGAGATATCCGGCATCACTTCGCCGGGCAGCGTGCCCCAGCGCAACGACCCCATTTTCACCGCCGTAACCTGAGAGTAAAAGACCTCGCCTTCGGCAGGCATGTGCATCGCCAGAATCTTCAGATCGCGACCCAGATCGAAGGCCCAGTTGTGGTTGTAAGCGCGCACAGGCGCATGCCTGACTTCGATGCGCTCGAAGGGCACCGGCTCGGCCTTCTCGACCAGTCCGGCGACTTTTCGGCCCAGGCAGGTGCCCATCTGTTCGGTCCACGTGAAGGGCTCGACATCGGGCCCGGTTTCTTCGTCGCGCCATTTATCGCGGGGCTGGATGGCGCCGCCGATCGCCCCGTTGACGTACATGTGCACCGCGTCGGCGTAGTGCTTATCCAGTTCGGTTCGCAGATAGTGCACCCAATCCGAGGAGATCAAGCGGTTGTCGCCGCCTTCGGTGGTCGGGTGACACGGCCAGTTGGTCATGGTGCCGAAGATCTTGCCGTTTTGATCTTTGAGCGCCAGGACGGTCAAAATGTGATCGATCGGCGCGTTGGGATCGGTTTCCGACCGGATGTTGGAGTGCAGTTCCGTTTCCTCTCCCACGGCCACGAGCAACTGGGCAGGCCGGCGCGCTTGAATCGCCAGGCGCAGGGCTTTTACGCCCTGGCTTTTGACGAAATCCATGTAGGCTTCGTCGCGGCCGGTTTTCGGAGGGAAGAGCGTACCCCACAGCCCGACGGTGTCTGGACCGTGATGGGTATGGCTACTCGAGACAATCACGCGCTCGGGATCGATGCCCAGTTCGCGGCCCACCATTTCGCGGACGGCGTCAACGTCTCCCTTCACCAAGCCCACCAAGTCGTAGGTGATCACGGCCAGTTTGTCGGGTCCCTTTTCGAAATAGAGCGCCGTGGCGTACAGCGGATCGTGCACGCCTTGGGACATGCGCACGGTGCGCATCGAGCCGAAGTACACGCCGTAACCGCTCAGGGGCAGCGGGTGGTTCGGGACGATATTGACGCGGGCGATGCCGGCGTGAAAAGGCGCAGCGGTCGCGGAGGCGGCGGTCGATGGCGACTGCCAGGCTTCGGGCGGCCGAGTGTCGGGCGGGATCGTTTTTCCGCAGCCGACCAGTGCCCCTGCCGCAAAGAGAACCAGAAGAATCAGAATCTGAATACGCCGGGGATGCATCATCGTTTCCTCGCTGTGACTTCCGCGTGGACGGATAATATAGCGCCGCGATAGTGGGAACGCCAACCGGCGTGCGGACGGGCTAGATGCCGCTGCCGTTTTCGAAAGACTCGCTGACCGCCTGGGCCTGCGTGATGCGGCTGCCGGGCGGGACGCTTGCGGTCAACCACACATTGCCGCCGATGACACTGCCCTGCCCGATCGTCACGTTGCCCAGGATCGTCGAGCCCGAGTAGATGATGACGTCGTCTTCCACCTTCGGATGGCGGTCGATGCCTTTGATGGGCTTGCCGTTTTCGTCGAGGGGGAAGCTTTTCGCCCCGAGGGTGACGCCCTGGTAGATGCGCACGCGCCAGCCGATGCGCGCCGTCTCGCCGATCACCACGCCGGTGCCGTGGTCGATGAAGAAGCTCTCGCCGATCACCGCGCCGGGATGGATGTCGATACCCGTCAGATTGTGGGCGTATTCGGTGATGATGCGCGGAATCAACGGCACGCCCAGGTTGTACAATTCGTGGGCGAGGCGGCAGTAAGTGATTGCCGTGATGCCCGGGTAGCAGAAAATCGCCTCGTCCGGGCTCGTGGCGGCCGGATCGCCGTCGTACGCCGCGGCAACATCGGTCTCCAGCAAGTGGCGCACTTTCGGCAAGCGGGCAACGAACTTATCGATGATGCCCGACGCATCATGCTCGCAGGTATCGCAATGTTCGCCGGGCGTCTCGCATTGGAAGCAAAGCCCGCGCAGGATCTGCTCGCGGAGGCGTCCCCGTACGTCGTCGAGAATATGCCCCACATAGTACTGCAGGCCCTCGGGACGCAATTCGTTGCCGCCGAAATACCCGGGAAATAGGATGCCGCGCAGTTCCTTGACGATCAGGATGATATCGTCGCGGGAAGGCAGAGGCCTTTGGGCGGGGCGGCAGCGATACGCGCCGTTGACGTTGGAGAGCTCTTCGACGACCTGCGCCAGCGTCGAGGGGACGGGCGGCGTGCCTTTTTTAACGATCGGCGTCATAGAGGTTCTCGAAAAGCCATGTGGAAAGGTAACGCTCGCCGGAACTGGGAGCAATCACCACGATGGTTCGGCCGGCGTTTTCCGGGCGCTTGGCCACTTCGATGGCCGCCCAAATCGCCGCCCCGGACGAGATGCCCAGCAGCAGGCCTTCGGTGCGGGCGAGTCGCCGCGCAGTTTCACCGGCATTTTTTTCGTTAACTTTGACGACCTCGTCGATCAAGTCGGTGTTCAGAATATCGGGCACGAAACCCGCGCCGATACCCTGCAACTTATGCGATCCCGGTTGGCCGCCACTGAGCACGGCGCTGCCGGTCGGCTCGATGGCGATGGCCTGAAAACTCGGCTTCCGCTTTTTGATGACCTCGGCGATGCCGGTCAGCGTGCCGCCGGTACCCACGCCGGCGATCAGGATATCGACTTCGCCGTCGGTGTCATTCCAGATTTCCTCGGCCGTGGTCTCGCGATGGACCTGGGGATTAGCCGGGTTTTTAAACTGCTGCAACATGAGGTAATTCTGATTGTTATCGACCAACTCCTGCGCCTTGTCGATGGCCCCCTTCATACCGCCGGTGCCGGGGGTGAGCACCAGTTCGGCGCCGAAAATGCGCAGCAGCTTGCGCCGTTCCATGCTCATGGTTTCGGGCATCGTCAAAATCAGCCGGTAGCCGCGCTGCGCGGCGACAAAAGCCAGACCAATGCCGGTGTTGCCGGAAGTCGGCTCAACCAACACGGTGTCGGGACCAATGCGGCCGGCTTTTTCGGCGTCCTGGATCATCGAAAGCGCAATGCGGTCTTTGATTGACGAGAGCGGATTGAACGCTTCCATTTTCACCAGTACGCGCCCGTTAGCCTCGTTAGGCAGTGTTTGTAGCTGCACCAGGGGCGTGTTGCCGACCAGTTCCGTAATGTTGCTGGCAATGCGAGCCATTTACTTCTCCTTGGCTTATTTTCGTTTTGTGATGGGCGTTTTAAAGCGAAACAGGGGCGATCAACAACATCGACATCGCCCGGCGATGACCGCCGAGCACCACACGCGGGTTGCCTCGTTTTGGGCCGGTAAGTCGCGGGCTATTTGAACCATGATGACGGTGTTGCCTTTCGTTCGTTTCTCAGTGGAACCTAAGCCGCACGTGGCGGGGTGTCAAGAAAAGGTTGCCATCGCTCCGTGACATTACCTTTCGCGTGCGTCGTGATTGTTGTAACACGTTGATTTATTAATGTATTTCATTTTTATTATACTACGCCAGATTGGTAGGGATTGGCGTTGCTACGCTTCGGCTGTGGTGGGGAAACGAAAGGTTTCGTTTTCGACGGGAAAGGAGCCGCGGACAAAAAGCAGCGAATCATACGCATGAACTTCGAGCGCATCGGCGACGTCCAGCCGGTCGGGCGTGAAGTGGAATTCGATGTGACGAACGCCGGGCGCGGCGACATACCGGCCGGATTCGGCGTCCGAAAACGCGTCTCGGGCACCAATCGGTAACCGAATTGCTGGTAGAAGTCGGCGGTACTCTCGTTGGCGAAGAGGAAAAAGAGGTCGCAGCGGCGATCCCAATGCGCGTGTGCTTCGTCGATCAACGAGTGTGCCAGCCCGCGGCGACGGAGATCAGGCCGCGTGGCTACAGTGCCGATTTGCACGGCGCGGCGCTCGTTGCCGTTCACAACCAACTGCATCGGCGAGGCGGAGACGTTGGCTGCCACGTGCCGGTCTGCGAAAAAGGAAAACGGCGTGTACTCGGCGAAATCGTAGCCCAACTCGTTCCAGGGCGCAAAATCCAGGCCGAACACCTCGCGGACGAATTCGTTGAGGCGCAAACGGCCGGCCGGGTTTTGGTAGTAGCCCCACCGGAATCGCAGCGCGGGCGTCATCAGGCGTTGCCGACCGGCAGCACGAAGGCGTAAATGCTGACCCAATGACACGCGGCGCCGCCGACCACGAAGGCGTGCCAGATGGCGTGGTTGTACGGCAGCTTTTTCCATTTGTAGAAAACAACGCCCGTCGTGTAGACAAGCCCTCCGGCCAGGATCCACCACAGGGCCGGGGCCGAGAGAGCCTGCATCATCGTTTTGGCGCCGAACACGCCGATCCAGCCGAGGGAAACGTAAATCGTCACCGTCAACCACTTGAAGCGGTCGAGAAAAAAAAGCTCGAACAAAATGCCCGCCACCGCCAGGGACCACACAAGAATGAAAATCGTCCACCCCACCGCCCCGCGGGCGCTGATCAAAATAAAAGGTGTGTAGGTGCCGGCGATCAGCAGAAAAATCGCCGAGTGATCGAGCAGGCGAAACACGTGTTTGACCCGCGGCCGTCGGAAGGCGTGGTAGAGGCTGGACATCAAGAAAAGAAGGATCATCGTCCCGCCGTAAATCGCGGTGCTGGTGATGCGCCACACGTCGCCGGTCGTCGTGGAACGCGTCAGCAAGAACACCAGCCCGGCGACACCGGCCACGGCGGCCAGCGCGTGCGTCAGGCTGTTGGCGAAATCTTCACCGGGTGTGTATGCGCTTTCGGCGATGGTCCTACCCCTTTATGTATGGCCGCAAAAGCGGGTCGGCGTTCGCTGCGGCCGGTCGCCTAGATAAAAACCACTTTGCCCGCCTCGTCAAGGCAGACCTGCCTTTGCCGCGGTGCCCGCAGGGTGCTTGATTCCGGTCAGGCAGCGTCATAAAGTGGCCCGGTTCAACACTGTTTTATCGAGAAAAAAAGGGTGCCGGCGCGGTCGCGTGGCCGCCGGCTATCGTACCATTCAAGCGAACGGATGTAGTCATGCCGAACGAAAGCCTGCTGAGTTCCTTCGATTGGGTCGTGATCGCCATGTACTTCTTGCTGGTGTTCGCTATCGCGTATTGGGCGATGCGTCAGGACACCACGCGCAAGACGTCGACCGGTTACTTTTTGGCCGGGCGTAACGTCGGTTGGTTCGTGATCGGCGCGTCGCTGTTTGCCTCGAACATCGGCTCCGAGCACCTGGTCGGTTTGGCCGGGACCGGCGCCGAAAGCGGCGTGGCGGTGGGGCAATTCGAGGTGCTGGCGTCGCTGATTCTGCTCATTCTGGCGTGGGTGTTCGTGCCCTTCTACTTCAAGAGCGGCGTATTCACGATGCCGGAATTTCTGGAGCGGCGCTATTCGAAAGCGGCGCGGGGTTACCTGGCGGGCATTTCGATTTTCGGCTACGTGGTCACGAAGATTTCGGTGACGATCGCCGCGGGCGGCATCGTATTCGAGTCGCTGATGGGGCTCAACTTTTGGACCGGCGCGATTATTGTCGTGGTCGCCACCGGCGCCTACACGATTCTGGGCGGCCTGCGCGCCGTCATGTACACCGACATGCTGCAAGCCGTGGTGCTGATCGGCGGGTCGGTGGCGGTGACGGTCATCGGGCTGGCGCACGTGGGCGGTTGGAGCGCGTTGCACGCGACGGCCGGCAGCGGCTTCTTCTCGGTGTGGAAACCCATGACGCACCCTGACTTCCCGTGGACCGGCATTCTGCTCGGCGCGCCGATTCTGGGCGTGTGGTACTGGTGCACCGACCAATTCATCGTGCAGCGCGTGTTGTCGGGCCGCGACATCAAACAAGCACAGCGCGGTACGATCTTCGGCGGCTACCTCAAGCTTCTGCCGATCTTCATTTTCGTGCTGCCCGGCGTGATCGCCTACGCCATGGTGCAATCCGGCGAGATCACACTTGATTCTCCCGATAAAGCGCTGCCGACCCTGGTGGGCATATTGCTGCCCGCGGGCGTTCGCGGCATCGTCGTGGCGGGTTTGCTCGCGGCGTTGATGAGTTCCCTTTCCTCTGTGTTCAATTCCTGCTCGACGCTGGTCACCTTCGACATCTACAAGAAAATCCGGCCGCAGGCCACTGAACGCATGCTTGTGTTCGTCGGGCAGATCTCGACCGGTTTGCTGGTCGTGCTCGGCCTACTGTGGATTCCGTTGATGAGCCTCGTGGCGGGCACGCTCTACAAGTACATCCAGAGCGTGCAGGCCTACATCGCGCCGCCGATCGCCGCCGTATTCCTGTTCGGCGTGTTCTGGAAGCGCGTCAATGCTCAGGGCGCGATCGCCTCGCTGGCGACCGGTTTTGTGCTGGGCATCGGCCGGCTGGTGGCGGAGATTCTGAAGGGTTCGCTCAGCGAGGGAAGTGTTCTGTTTGCTTTCGCAGACATGAACTTCCTGCACTTCGCGTTCTGGCTGTTCCTGGTTTGCTCGGCGGTTCTGCTGGTGGTCAGCGTCCTGACGCCGGAGCCCGATGCGGCAAAGCTGAAGGACATCACGTTCCAGACCACCGAAAAAAGCCTCGAGGTGCAGGAAGGCCGCACGGCGACCATCGTGCTGTCGGTCGTGCTTATCCTGTGCGTCTTCGGCGTGTGGCTACTGTTTACCGGGTAAGCTGTTCGGGAAACATCATCACATTCATCGCGGCTGAAGACGCTCCTACCCGTATTGTTGGTAAGTATCTCGCGACGCCGGTTCGTGTCAGTCGCCGGTCGCATCTGAAGGTGTAAGACTCCACACGCCGACACTCTGCCCCGGTACGGTCGTCGTCCAACCACCCGCGCCGTCATATTTCAACGTAGCTTCCTCGGCGCCGTAAATCTGCCGAATCGAAACCCCGCCGCTGAAATCGGCCGCCAGTTCGTGGTCGCTGAACCGCAGATATTCGCCGGTAACACCCCACGCGAACGCGGCCAAGAGCCATTCGTCGCCGGATTGCCGCACCCATAGCCGCGGCGGCGCGTTGGCAAGCATAGCCAGGTCGAACGCCGGCGTGGCGATAGGCCAGCACACGGTTTCGGCGAGCAAGTCAACGGCCCAGAAACGGCCGCCCCAGGCGCGCAGCGCGGGATCGGTAGCCTGCGCGAGGCGGTCCAGATCGGATGCCGTGGCTTCGGTGAGGCTATCGCCGATAATCGTCTTGCCGCTCATCCAGGTCATGACCGCGCTGACTTCCGCCTGGGAATCCGTGAGGGGCGAGCGGACGAGCAGGTTGTCCGGGTCGTAGGAGAACCAGATTTCGTCGACGAACGCCCGCACGCCGTGGTACCGGCCCAGGTTGGCCGTGACGGTGTAAAGCGGGAAGCCGGGGACGGAGCCGGTCACATCCGAGGAACCGCGCGCGGCGTTGAAGTACCCGACCGAAGGCAGCCAAGGTTGGCCGCTGGCCAAGAGGTAAACGTCTTCGCCGACGGCTTCGGTGATCGTCCGCATCGCCTCGTGATAGGCCTCCATCGACGTGAGGCCGCCCTGCCGCGCCCCTTCGTACGCGCCGGTGAACAGGAAGTCGAGTTTGAGGTAGCTGTACCCCTCGTCGACTTTTGTGGCGACGGCGTCACGCAGAAATTCGGCGGCACCGGGTTGGGTGATGTCCAGCACGGCGAAGTCGGTGGTGTTCAGCAGGTCGTCAAACCACACGAATTCGCCGTTTCCATCACGCAGGAACCACTCGGGGTGTTGCTTGAAAAGATCGCTCGCCGGATCGGCCATCAGCGGGGCCATCCAAATACCGGGGCGCAGCCCCAAGGCGTCGATATTGTCGGCGAGCGCGGCCATGCCGTCGGGGAAGGTATCGTTGTAGCTGGTCCAATCGCCGACGTGGGTTTGGTAATTGTCGTCTATCTGGCAAAGCAGATTCGATTCGTCGGGAATCAAGCGCGCCAATTCGCGGCAGTTGGCCAGCACGGTCGGGGCATCGATATCCTTGAAGTAGTAGTACCAGGTGCCCCAGCCGAAGGGCGAATCCTGCGCCGGTTGCCGGGGCGGCGTACGTTCGGCGACGGCGGCGGCGTATTCGCGCAGGTCGTAGGGCGGTCGCGCGGCGAGCATCAGCCACAGCGGATCGAGTTCCAGCGTTTGACCCGGCGCCAGAACTCGGGCGTCGCCGGGGGTTCCCTGGACGATGGCGAACTTGACGCGATCGCGGCGGTCGCGCGGGTACCAGCCGGCGGCGAAAGTCTTCCAATGTTTTGCCGTCAACGCGCCCCACAACAAGCCGGGCGTGCGGTTGTCGTTACCGACGCCGCCGAACCACCAGGAGAAGCCCGAGCAGGTGCTGAAGTAATCGTAGTTGTTGGCGCAGGGAGCGACTGTACCGTTTTGTCGCGCCGGTTCGCCCAACACATTCGACAGGCTTTCCACGCCGGTGAACGACCATGAGTCGTAACCGTTTTGAATCCAGCTCGCGCGGCCGGTCAGTTCCGGCAACGTGAGACCGTGATCGCGGGCGTCGACGAGTTCCACCCATTCCACTTGCCAGGCGTAGCCGGTAGCGGCCGGATGCGACAGGGACACTTCGAACACGGCGATGTCGGCCGCGTCGCTTTGCGCGATGTCGACGACCACGTTGGGCGCATCGGCGCGTCCCGCGAGGGTCCAGCGCGTCCCGGAGGCGGTTTCGACGAGATTCCGCTCTGGGTAGTCGACGGCGCTGAGGGTCGTGGTGACCCCGCCCCGCTTGATTCGCAGCCGCAACGTCGCGCCTTCGAGGTACACGCCGCATGCGTCGCTGGTGAAATCGAAATGGGCGGTCGCCTCGTCCCAGGAAAGCGCGCCGGGACATTGCTCAGGCGGCGGTGGTCCGTGGGGCGTAGGCAAAACCACTTTGCCGGCCTCTTCTTCGCAACCGAAACAGGGGAGAAGGATAAGGCAAAAAACCAGGAAGAACGCCGCATATCGATGGTGTTTCATGGCCGGACTTTAACAGCCACGCGCCGCGCGGACAAGAATGAAAAGTGCGTTTCCGCGACGCCGGACACTCGTTCAAAATCCATATCTGGTCTGGACGGTCCGGAGTGGATACGATATCTTGATTTGTTTTCCAAGGAGAGATCATTTGCGCCTTGTTTCACTGGCCAGCGGCAGCAAAGGAAACGCCTATTTAGTCGGCGCCAACGGGACGTCTGTGCTTTTCGACGCCGGATTGTCGGGACGGGAATTGGAGCGGCGTCTGCAACAAGTGGACGTATTGCCCTCGCAGGTCGCGGCGATTTTCCTGACCCACGAGCACGCCGATCACATGAAGGGCGCGGCGATTTTTTCGCGGCGGCACGAGACGCCGGTGTACGGCAGCGAAGGAACGCTGTCCACGCCGTGCGGGCGGTATCGAGCGGTATCGGCGGGCACGGAGCGCATCGAAGTGCTCACCGCCGGGGCGCCGGTGGTCGTGGGTGGGCTGACTGTGCGGGCCTTTGCGACGAGTCACGACGCATCGGACCCGATGGGTTATATCGTCGAGTCCGCGGGTCTGCGTTTGGTGATTGCTTCGGATACGGGCACGGTCACGCCATCGGCCATGGAATCGTTGAGGGAGGCCGACGCGATGATTCTGGAAAGCAACCACTGCCCGGAGATGTTGCGCGTGGGCCCCTATCCGATCTGGCTGAAACGCCGCATCGCGGGCGACCAAGGACACTTATCGAACCAGCAAGCGGGGCACACGGTGGTCAATGTTTGGAGCGATCGGCTGCGTTATCTGCTGTTGGGGCATTTATCGGAACAGAACAATACGCCGCGGGTGGCTTTTGAGCACATGCGCGACGTGCTCGGCGAGTTGAACGCCGCGGTCGATTTGCGCGTCTGCCGTCAAAACGAAGTCGGGCGTTGGATCGATTTGCACGAGGAGCCACAAAAATGATTCCGCGATACAGCCGCGAAGACATGGTTGCGATTTGGAACGACGAAAACCGTTATAGCTGTTGGTTGAAGGTGGAGCTCGCCGCACTCGAGGCCATGGTGAACCACGGCCTGGTGCCGCGCGAAGCGTTCGAGGAAGTGCGGGACAAGGCGGCGTTCGACGTACAACGCGTGGAGGAAATCGAAGCCGTCACGCGGCACGACGTGATCGCCTTTTTGACCAATGTGGCCGAACACGTGGGCCCGTCCAGCCGCTACGTGCACATGGGCATGACCTCGTCGGACGTGCTGGACACGGCCTACAACATGCAATTGGTGCAGGCGGCGGATTTGTTGCTGGCCGGCGTGGACAAGATGCTCGACGTACTCAAACGCCGGGCGCAGGAGCACAAGCACACGGTCCAAATCGGTCGCAGCCACGGCATTCACGCCGAACCGATCACCTTCGGGTTGAAGCTGGCGATTTGGTTCGACGAGATGAAGCGCAATCGCGCCCGTCTCGAAAGAGCGCGGGAGGACGTGCGGGTCGGCAAGATCAGCGGCGCGGTGGGCACCTTTGCGCACCTGCCGCCGACGGTCGAGGAGCAGGCTGTGGCGGCGCTTGGCTTGCAGGCGGCGCCGGCGTCGAGTCAAATCGTGCAGCGAGATCGGCACGCGGCGTTTTTCACGACGCTCGCGGTGCTCGGCGGCACGATGGAGAAGATCGCGGTGGAGATCCGGCACTTACAGCGCACCGAAGTGTACGAAGCCGAAGAATTTTTCCACAAAGGTCAAAAGGGCTCGAGCGCGATGCCCCACAAGCGCAATCCGGTGCTGACGGAAAACGTCTCGGGCCTTTGCCGGTTGCTGCGCGGTTACGCGCTGGCAAGTCTGGAAAACCAGCCCTTGTGGCACGAACGCGACATCAGCCACAGTTCGGTGGAGCGGGTGATCGGACCCGACGCGACGATCGCCGCCGATTTCGCCTTGGCCCGCCTGACCGGGGTGGTCGACAAACTGCTTGTGTACCCCGAACGGATGATGAAAAACCTGGAATTGACCGGCGGTTTGTACGCCAGCCAAACCTTGCTGCTGCATCTGGTGCAAGCCGGGTTATCCCGCGAGGATGCCTACCGCATCGTTCAGCGCAACGCCATGAAAGTGTGGGAACAGGACGCTGACTTCCTCACCACGCTGCTCGCCGACGACGAATTGATGTCCCATGTGAACGAAAACACGGTTCGCGAAGCATTGGATATCAAGCATCAGCTTCGGCATGTCGATAACATATTTAAGCGGGTCTTCGACGAGTAGTCGTCTACCCCGGTCGGCACATGCAGGTAATCGGATGACTGAATGACCGAAGGACTGTCCTTAGACAGGCCGCTGACGCTGGATGAGGCGAAGCGGGAAAACGGATTGCGTTCCGCGCGGATATTTCTCTACGCGTACGTGATTGTGATCTTTATGCACGTCCTCTCGGCAACGATGTGGGGCAATCTCGGCAACATGAACGTGTCGGGAGCCGTGTGGTCGATCATCCTCAACCTCTTCTATTTAGTCGCTATCGCGTTGTTTTTACTGCTTAATCGCCTGGCCGGCCAACGGCACTGGCACCCGGCCCTGTTTTATACGATATCCATGCGCGCCGTGTTGGGACTGTCTCTGCCGGTGTGGTTGTACCATATCCATATGGCCGGCAGTTCGTTCACGATTTTGGCCATGCTGATTCCAATCACGGCGCTGCTGGCTTCATGGTTTTTGGGCCCCCGCGACGCCTGGCTGTATCTGTTGATCGGCTCCGCGGGCTTAGTGGCGATTGTGTTCGCCGAGCGAGTCGGCACGCTGCCGTTCTTCCCCATGCTCACGGACGCACAGGATTTGCAACTGAGTTTCTTCCAAGAATCGCGCTACGTACTCGTGCAACTCTTGATTTACGTGGCGTTTGCCATCGTCACCGTGTATTTGTCGAGCCGCCTGCAACGAGACATCGGCGAACGCGACCGGGCGCTGGCCGAACTGACCGAGCAACTGGAAATTCTCGCGATGACCGATCCACTGACCGCACTGTTCAATCGCCGCACAATCATGGATCTGATCAAAAAAGAAATGGCGCGCACCGAGCGCGGCCTCTCGGGCTTCAGTCTCGTGATGGCCGACATCGACGATTTCAAGCGCATCAACGACACCTACGGCCACGCGGCCGGCGATTTGGTGATCAGGCGGGTCGCCGTTTTGCTGCAGGAGAACTCCCGCCCCTACGACATGGTAGCGCGGATCGGCGGGGAAGAGTTCCTGGTAGTCATCAAAGATACAGAGGCAAGCCAATGCTTGTCGCTGGCCGAGCGGGCCCGGGCGGCGATCGCGGCGGAGGACTTCCAGTTGATGGACGGCACGCGCGTGCGGATCACGGTTAGTTTCGGTTGCACGACCGCCGAAGCGACACAATTGAAATCACTGGACCTATTGCTGCACGATGCGGACGACGCGCTCTATGAATCCAAGAAGCAAGGCAAAAACCGAGTCACCACCCGTTAGACGAAAACCGACTATTTTCCAACATCTTCCTTGACGCCTCCGGTCCAACCCAGTAGAAAAGATCAACTTCTTTTGTATCCAGAGATCCTTCGCTCGCAGGGGGCACCCATGGACGAAGCCATTCCGGTCACCGCAAAAGGACACCCCAAAGGGTTGTATCTCCTATTTCTCGTAGAGATGTGGGAGCGCTTTTCCTACTACGGCATGCGCGCGTTGCTCGTGCTGTATATGACCAAATCGCTGCTTTTCTCGACGGAAAAAGCCGGCACGATTTATGGCTGGTACACGGGCTTCGTGTATCTGACACCCTTGCTGGGCGGCTATATCGCCGACCGCTATTGGGGCGCGCGTAAGTGCATCACGATCGGCGCGATTCTCATGGCCTTGGGGCACTTTGCGATGGCCTTCGAAACCCTGCCCTTCTTTTATTCGGCGCTGCTGCTGCTGATTTTCGGCAACGGTTTTTTCAAGCCGAACATTTCCACGACGGTCGGCAGGCTCTACAAGGAAAACGACCCGCGGCGCGACGGCGGCTTCACGATTTTCTACATGGGCATCAACCTGGGCGCGCTGTTCTCGCCGTTGGTCTGCGGCACGCTGGGCGAGAAACTCGGCTGGCATTTCGGCTTCTCGGCCGCGGGCGTCGGCATGGTGTTCGGCCTGCTGCTTTACCTGTGGGGACAAAAGAAACTGCTCGGCAACGCGGGCATGGTGCCGGAGGCCAAACCGTCGGCCGATTTGAGCAAAAAAGCCGTCCCGCTTACCACCGAAGAAAAGCACCGCATCGCCGTGATTTTCATCCTCGCTTTCTTCGTTATTTTCTTCTGGGCCAGTTTCGAGCAAGCCGGCAGCAGCCTGACGCTGTTCGCCGACCGCAGCACGGACCGGAATATCGACTTCTTGGGTTGGGAATTCCCGACCAGTTGGTTCCAGGCCGTCAATCCTTTCTTCATCCTGTTGCTGGCCCCGATCTTCTCGGCGCTATGGACCCGACTCGGCCGGCGGAGCAAAGACCCGTCGATCCCGCTGAAGATGGCCCTGGGCCTGGCGATTCTCACCTTCGGCATGGTGCTGATGGTCATGGCGGGGACGAAAATCGATTCCGGTGCCGACGGTGGTTTCCCAACCAAGGAGGCGTTGGCGGCTTCGGAGATCAAAATCGAGCAGGAAGCGGCCATCGACGCCGCGGAAGAAAGCGGGCAGGAAATTACTTTCGCGCCAGGCGAGCGCGTTACGGACGAACAGATCGAAAAAGAATACAAGACCGACGTGCAGGTCAGCATTCTATGGCTGATCCTCGCGTACTTCCTGTTTACGGCAGGCGAACTGTGTCTATCGCCGATCGGATTATCGGCCGTCACCAAACTATCGCCCGTGCGCTTCGGCTCACTGATGATGGGCACGTGGTTCGGGGCGAACTTCCTGTCGAACCTGGTAGGCGGCTTATTCGCGGGTAACTATGACGGCATGACCAAGTCGAACTTCTTCATCATTCCGGTGGGGACGGCCGCCGCCGCGTCTGTGATTCTGTTCCTGGTCGCGCCGAAACTGAAAAAGTGGATGCACGGCGTGCACTAGCCGCTTGGCATCCAACACTCGAAAACAAAAGGCGCACTCCGGTGCGCCTTCTTTTCTTGGGAGTCGTTATTTCCGGCGCCGTTGAGGACATCTAGCGAAATAGATCACCGATAATAATTTTCATGCCCAGCCAGAGGGTGAACGCCTCGCGGCGCGGGTGGCGCAGCAGCCTTCGAAAACGTTGCCATAAAAAGCGCGGGCGCAGGTGGAAGCGAAGGATGGCGCGTTTGAGGATCCGCTTCATTTCCCGCTCGGTGAAATGCGATTTGAACAACAAGTACTCGCTGGTGGCGAAGTAGTCCTCCCATTTTGTATGGCGAAGCTCACCGCTTTCTTCCAACTCGTCGTACAAACGGCTGCCGGGCAAGGGCTTGAACACGTTGATGGTCACCAGGTCCGGCGAGATGTCGAAGGCGAAGCGCAGCGTGCGAGTAACGTCGTCGCGTGTTTCCCACGGAAAACCGATGATGAAATTCGCCTTGCACTCCATCCCGAGGCTTTTGGTCATGGCGATGGCTTCGCGGGCTCGGTCCAAGGTGAGGCGCTTGTCGATGCGCTCGAGGGTGCGCGCGCTGCCCGATTCCACGCCGTAGGTGACGTGGTAGCAGCCGGCGCGGCGCATGAGTTCCAGGTCGTCGCGCGTGACGGTGTCGACCCGCGAATACGTGTGCCACGTGATGCGCAGCCCCGCCGCGAGGATAGCTTGGCAGAGTTCACGCATTCGCGCCGGGCGCATCGTGGGGCCTTCGTCGACGAAACGGAAATCGCTGAGGCGGTAATCCCGCATGCAGGCGCGCATTTCCTCGATCAGGTTTTCGGGACGGCGATAGCGAATGACGTCGTGAAAGACCGACTTCGAGCAAAAGGTGCAATGAAGCGGGCAGCCCCGCGAATAGAGAATGCTCGTCGTGGGAAGTGAATAGAAGCTGCCCGGATCGGGCACGTATTTTTCCAGCGGCAGCAGGTCGCGCGCGGGCCACGGCAGCGCGTCCAGGTCCTCCACCAAAGGACGGGGCGGACCCTGGACGATTTCGTCATCGCTGCGCAACGCGATACCCGGCAGACCGGCCGGGCTGTCACCGCTTTCAAGCGCGGCGGCCAACTCGACCAGCGTGTGTTCGCCCTCGCCGGCAATCACGAAATCGAAGTCTGGAAATTCCGCGAGCGTGCGTGCGGGCAACGCCGAGGCGTGAAAGCCGCCGAGCACCGTGCGGGCTTCAGGATTCCATTGTTTGACCATCGCGGCGATATCGCCCGCGCGCGCCACGTTCGTGGTGTAGGCCGAGACGCCCACCAGATCGGGGCGCAGACGCTGGAGGGCGTTTTCCAGAAAGGGCGACCGGCCGCCCCAGAAATCAAGATCGAGTACTGCGACTTCGTGCCCGGCGCGCCGGGCGTTCGCCGCCAAGTAGAGCAAAGACAGCGGCAACTCCTTGCCCGGCAGGTTGAGCAGGGTTCCTTCGACGTTCGGTGTTTGGACTAGGAGCATGCGCATCGTGCGGTGATTCTATCCGACGCGTGAAGACGACGCCAACGCGGCGCTCGTTGCCAGTGCGGAGGCCGTGGGCTACATTGACCGGACGACAAGGGAGACAATCAGCTTGCGTTTTCTATTGATTCAAGCGGCGACCTACTTTCCCGAAACGGAAAAATGCTTTCCGGTGGGGACGCTGCAACTGGCCGCCTATGTGCGGGAAACGCTCGGCGCAACGGTCGGCTTTTTCGACATGCAGCACAACGTGCGCGACGTCGCGCCGGTGATCGAAGCGGTGCGTCGTTTTTGCCCGGATGTGGTGGGCATCAGCGCGATGACCGTCGACCAGGCCGCGATGCACGCGGTGGCCAAAGCAGTTAAAGCCCATCAGCCCGACCTGCCGGTGATCGCCGGAGGAAGTCACCCGACGACGTATCCGGGAGACACGCTGGCCCGCGGTGATATCGACTTCGCCATCCGCGGTGAAGGGGAGATCGGCGCAGCGGCGCTGCTTCGGCATTTGCAGGGCGAATTGCCGCGGGACGAGGTGCCGAATTTGGTGTGGCTCGAGAACGGCGAATTGCAATCGAACGAGGCCGCGCCGTGGATCGAGAAGTTGGACTCCCTGCCCTTCGCGGCATACGACCTAGCCGACCTGGAGGCCTACTACAAAATGCCGCGCACCGGCGTCATCTGGGCGCGGCGGCGTTACGCGGCGGTGTCGACCAGCCGGGGATGTCCGTACCGCTGCGCGTACTGCCACCGGGTGTTGGGCAAGCGTTGGCGGCCGCGCAGCCCGCGTGATGTCGTCGACGAACTGGAGCAACTGGTCGCGCGTTACCGGATCGGCGAAATCGTCTTCGTGGACGACATGTTCAACCTGGACAAGGCGCGCGTGCAGGAAATCTGTCGCTTGATTCGCCTGCGGCGCTTGGATTTGAAATTGGCGTTTCCGATCGGCCTGCGCGGCGACATCATGGACGAGGAGACGATCCGCGCCCTGGTCGACGCCGGGATGTTCCGCTGCATGTACGCCGTGGAAACCGCCTCGCCGCGACTGCAAACGCTGATCAGCAAAAACCTGAATCTGGACCGTGTGCTGGAAGTCATCGACACGACCAACCGTTACGGCGTGTTGACCCACGGCACGTTCATGCTGGGTTTCCCGACCGAAACCGAGGCCGAGATGCGCGACACGATCGCCTTGGCCGAACGCAGCATGCTGGCGACGGCGGCGTTCTTCCGCGTGATTCCTTTTGGCGACACGGAGTTGGTCGCGCTGGCCCGCAAATACGGCGCGAGCGTGCCCGACGATTTTACTCGCTTCGAGTTTCACAAATCGAAAGTGAATGTGTCGCCAGTGAGTGACGAGGTGGTCGATCACTTGAAGAAGTTGGCGTACTTTCGTTTCTACGTGAGTCCGCGGCGATTCTGGCGCGTGCTGCGTCGCTTGCCGAACATCGCCGCCAACCTGCCCCACCTGATGGCGATCTGGTGGCGCAAAACCTTTTTGTGGTAGGGGGAACGGCGTGGCCAAAGTATTGCTGGTGCAAGCGGCGGTTCACGACGAACACGTGGAGTGTTCGCAGCCGCTGGGCCTGCTGTACCTGGCGTCCTACCTGCGGGCGCACTCGTCGCACGAGCCAGTGATTCACGACATGCGGCCGACCTACAAGCGTTTCGATTTCGTCGCCGACGCGCTCGCGCGGCACAAGCCCGCACTGGTGGCCATCAGCGCGCAAAGCCCCGAGGCGCCGGTCATGCACCGCGTGGCGGAGATGGTCAAAAAGTTCGACGCCCGCGTGCCGGTCGTCATCGGCGGCGTGCACGCCACGGCCTACGCCGAAGACACGATGCGTGCCGACCCGCACATCGATTACGTCATTCCCGGCGAAGGCGAAATCACTTTTCACGCCCTGGTCACGGCCCTGCTGGAGGGCGGCGAACCCACGGCCGTAGACAGCATCGTGTTTCGTGACGGCGACCAATTACGCCGCACGCCGGAGCGGCCGGTGGCGGCGGATCCGGACGTCATCCCCTACCCGGCGTGGGATTTGATCGACTTGGATGTCTACGGGCGGCTGCCGCGCATCGGGATGATTTACGCGCACCCGCGCTACATGATGATGGAGACGGCGCGGGCGTGTCCCTTCGATTGTGCGTGGTGCCATAAAACGGCGGGGCGCGTGCATCGTATGCACAGCCCCGAGTACGTGATCGGCGAATTCGAGGAGCTGGTGCGGCGGCACCACGTGGGCGAAGTGACGATCATCGACGACATGTTCAACGCGCGCATCGAACGGGTGAACGCTATCTTCGAGGGCTTGCTGAGCCGTAATATTCGCGTACCAATCGCGGTCGTCAACGGTTTGCGCAGCGACATGCTGCCTGACGAAACCTTGGCGTTAATGCGCCGCGCGGGCGTGTATCGGGTGATGTTCGCCATCGAGACGGCGTCCGAACGCATGCAGACGCTGATGCGTAAAAACCTCAACCTGGAAAAGGCGCGGCGGGCCATCGAAACGGCGCACCGGCTCGGCATGCTGATCCACGGCAATTTCATCATCGGCCTGCCCGACGAGACCGAGGCGGAAGTGCGCGCGACGGTGGACTTCGCCGTGCGTTCGCACATGGATACCATCGGGTTGTACCGCGCCACGCCGTATAAGAACTGCGACCTGTACGAAATCGCGCTGCAACAAGGCGTGAAACTGCCGGAGGGCGAAGCGACGTTCTCGTTTTGGGAGTCGGACGTCAACCTTTCGCGCGTGCCGCTGCCGCGTCTCAAGCGCCTCAAGAAAAGCGCTTATTGGCGCACGTATCTGCGACCGCAACGTTTGCTGCGCCTTTTATGGCGGCTGCCCAACCGGCGCAAGCTCGTGCCGTTTTTGTTTTTGTTCTTTTTGCGCAAAGCGTTTCGTGATAACTAAAAACCGGATGCCTGATCCACACGCCATATCCCACCATAAACGAGTCTTCGCCGCGGTTGCGGCGTTGCTCGTAGTGTTTGTCGTGGTGGGCGCGGGTGAGATGCTGGCGCGCACGCAGCCGCCGGTGGACGTGGCGGCGCTGACCACGCCCGGCGAGCAGCCGCACCCGATGCGCGGCTGGGCCTTCGTGCATCCCTACGCGGCGTACGTGAATCGGCCGCTGGCCGATCCGCAGGCGAAGAAATCGGTCAATCGTTTCGGCTTTATCTCCACGCCCCAAATGGAGGAAGTGGCCAAGCCCGCGGGACGAATTCGTGTGGCGTTTCTGGGCGGCAGTTCCACGGCCGGAACCGGCACGCTGCTGGCCGACAAGGATACGTGGCCCTATCTGACCTACCAGCGCATGAAAGAGGCGCGTCCGGATCTCGACCTGGAGATGATCAACGCGGCGGTCGGCGGTTACACGTCGTTCGACTCCTACGGTCGCTTGTGGTCGCAGGTGCGCTTTTTCGCGCCGGACATCATCGTGGTCTATCACGGCTGGAACGAGATGTACTATTTCGACGACGCCTCGCCGGAAAAGATCATCCACCGCCGCTTTGAGGGCGACCGCGATTGGTCGTTTACCCCCGTGAAACTTCCGCCGCGGTTGAAACCGTGGCCGACGGATTCGCTGCTGAGCCGGTCGCGGTTGTACGGCTTGCTGCGGCTGCGAACGGTGGCGGCGCCGGCGGCGACCACGGGCGAAGCGGGTGACGAGCGGCGTCCAGACGCGGAGCTTGCCGACCATTTCGATGCCCGGGGCGTCGAGGTGTTTCGCCAAAACTTACTGTTGATGCAGCGCGTGGCGGAATTAACCGGCGCGGATTTCTACGTGGCGAAACAGGCCACACTGGTGCATCCGAGCCTGCCGGAAGAGATCCGGCGCGAGCGCGTGTTCACGTGGCGGCACGCCTTCAACTACGCGACGCATCTGCAGGCGTGGCAAGCGATTAACGAGATGATTGACGCCGCCTTCCCCGCCGAGCGCGTCATCGATTGCACGCCGCTTTCGGGCAATCCCGCGTTGCTGTTCGACCACATTCATCCGACGCCGCAAGGCACGCGGGAAATCGCGAAGATCGTCGCGGGCAAGCTGCTGGCGGAGAGTCAAACCCTGCGGCGATAAGACACTTGTCGGAATCGATACTAAATCTTTATAGTGTTTGACGGATTGGCCTAGTTGGTGAAAGGACACGTCAATGAACTCAAAACGATTCTGGATCGCTTTACTGGCATTGCTACTTATTTTCACGTTGGCGGCGGCTTGCGGTGACGACGATGATGACGACGACAATAACGACGACGCCGACGATGACGACGACGACGACAACAACGACGATGATGACAACGACGATGACGACGATAACGACGACGACGCGGGCCTGAAGGTCGGCGCGGCGCGAGTGGATATCTCGCCGATAGAGTCGGTCAAGATGGGCGGCTACGGCACGTATTTCCTCAGCGAGGCGCTGTGCCGGTGGTCGGAGGGTACGCACGATCCCATCTACGCCACGGCCTTCGCTTTTCAAAACGGTAGCGACGAGCCGGTGATTCAAATGACGGTCGACACTGTGGGCATCATCACCACCGACGTCGTGGTTATTCAGGATCGCGTCGCCGCGCAACTGGGCATCGCGCCCGAGCGCGTCGTGATTTCGGCCACGCACAACCATCAATCTCCGGACACGGTCGGCATTTGGGGTGTGATGCTGCCGCCGATTACCGGTCGCGACGACGTCTTTATCGAGCAGATGATCGCCGGGGCGGTCGAGGCCGCCGGGGCGGCGTACGAGGCGATGAAGCCGGCGCGGGTCTACGCCGGGGTCGGCGAGGAAACGGCGTTCCACTACAACGGGCAATGGACGATCGATCCGCAGGCGCCGCTGGATTCCACGTTGAGCGTTCTGGCGTTTTTGGACGACGAAGACGACATCATTGGCACGATCGTCAACTGGGCATGTCACCCGATGGTCATGGGCCCGCAGAACAACATGACATCCGCCGATTTCCTGGGGCCCTTCTACCGCATCATGGACGAAGAGCTTGGCGGCGTGAACATGTTCATCAACGGCAACCTGGGCGCGGGCGTGCATCCGCAGAACGACGAATACCCGATCAACTACACCGGGCGCTCATGGGGATCTTGGGAGATAACCGAGTTCTACGGCGCGGGTATCGCCGCCTCCGCTCAGGAGATTCTGGGCGATGTCCAGCGGGTGTACGACACGACGATCGATCTGCGCACGCTGGTCGTCGAAGGAGAACTGAACAATCCGTTTTTCGCGCTGGTCGGCGCCCTGGGCCTGATTCCGCGCGATATCCCGCCCTTGGGCGGCGTCGGCGTAACGACGATGACCGCGTGGCGCCTGGGGCCGGTGTATTTCGCCACCGCGCCGGGCGAGGTTTCGCCGCGCGTCGGGTTGGAGTTGCGTGAGGTGATGAACGGCGAGGTGAAGATCATCGCCAACATCGGGCAGGATTGGCTCGGCTATATCATGACGAAACAGGAATACCGCAACCTGCTCTACATCTACTTCTCCATCCTGTCGGTCGGCCCCGACATGGGCGACTCGGTGATCGGCGCATACGAGGAAATATTCAGTGATTTCTAGGAAGCGATTCGCGTCGCTCCTGGTTCTGCTGATGATTGTCGCGGCGCTGTGCGCCGGATGCGGCGACGATGATGACGACGACAACGACGCGGCTCCGGTCGGTGATGATGACGATGATGATGATGACGACGACAATGACGATAACGACGACGACGAACCGACACCCCAGTTGCAGGCAGGTTTCGCCCGCGTAGATATCACGCCCGACTGGTCGATCAAGCTGGGCGGCTATGGCTCCTTTTTTCTGAGCGAGGCGTTCTGCCGCTGGTCCGAGGGTGTGCATGATCCCTTGTACGCCACGGCGCTGGCGATCGACGACGGGATCGATGAACCCGTGTTTCTCATCAATCTCGATGTCGTGGGCGTGGTGATCACCGACGCCTTCCGCATTCGTGACGGAATCGGCGAGGCCCTGGGCACGACCACCGACCGCGTGATCGTCACCGGCACGCATTCGCACCATGCGCCCGACACCATCGGTCTCTGGGGTCTCATGATACCGCCGCGTAGCGGCCGCGATGAGGCTTTCATCGACTGGATGGTTGACGGCGCCGTC
>JAVCCK010000017.1 GCA_030765525.1 Candidatus Lernaella stagnicola | reverse complement strand
TGGTGAGCCTCTGCCGGGGCTTGGTCTGCCGGGTCGGTTTGCGCGAAAGCGCCGCCCCACGGCAACGCCGAGACCGCCAACCACAAAGCCAAAATCAGAATCGCTCGCTTAGTCAATCGCTGTCCCATTCGCAGACGTTCCGCTGTTTGTACCGGCGGGGCGTCGGACTGTCAAGTTCTATCCTGTTCCCTGGCGTTCGGCCCGCGAAAAAGACGAAAAAGAAAAGGCGTCCGAAGTTTGCGTGATACCTGCGAAAGCTCAATAACGCATTATATTGTAGGCGTAATTTTAGCCCCGACGGTCTCGTGAATTGATCGTTTTCTAACAATGTTCGGGGTTGGAATTCTGTTATGTTTCGGGCGCCGAATGCCGTGTCAGAAAATTCCTTGCAAGGAAGAAACATGGAACCGGAGCAGACACCCATACCGCCCGGCCAGCATAGAGAACCATCCGCCCGCGTGACCAATACGGCGGCGCAATCAAATGAAAGCAGTGCCAACGCCCTGTTGGCCGTGTTCAAGCTCATCGCGGTCCTATATCTATTCTTCCTCGCTATCACACTCATGGGCGGCACGTTCAAGCTCTTTGGCGGGGGCTTTGCCAAAACCCTGATCGAAACGACCGCCAATCCAATCGTCGGTTTGTTTATCGGCATCCTGGCGACCAGCATCATTCAAAGCTCCTCGACCACCACGTCCATCGTCGTCACGTTGGTCGCCTCGGGAACACTTACGATTGACAATGCGATTCCCATCGTCATGGGTGCGAATGTGGGCACCAGCGTCACCAACACGTTGGTTTCGATGGCGCACATCACGCGCCGGGAGGAATTCCGCCGCGCCGTGGCCGGGGCCACTGTTCATGACTTTTTCAATCTCATGGCTGTGGCGGTATTATTGCCGGTTGAATTGCTTACCGGCTATCTATCCAAGTTCGCGTTGTGGTTTGAGGGAATGTTCGAGAGCGTCGGCGGCTTGAAGCTGGTCAGTCCCCTAAAGGTGATCACCAAGCCCGTGGTAAAGTTTCTGGAGCATCTTGTTCTGGACACTTTCGGCCTGCCGCAAACCATAGGCGGCATCATTCTACTGGTCGGCGCATTGGCGCTGCTTTTCTTTTCGCTCAAACAGTTCGTGAACATCATGCGAAAAATCGTGGTCGGCCGTGTCGAGCGCGTGATCCACGATGTTCTGTTCGAATCGCCGCTGCGCAGTTTCGGCCTTGGGCTGGTGTTGACCAGCATCGTTCAAAGCAGTTCCATCACCACTTCGCTGATCGTCCCGATGATCGGCGCCGGTATCCTGACCGTGGAGCAGTTCTATCCCTTCACCCTCGGCGCGAACATCGGCACGACTGTCACGTCGATGATGGCTGCGTTAGCCACCGGCAGCGCGCAAGGTGTGACGATAGCCTTCGTACACCTGCTATTCAACATTTCGGGGTGCGCGATTTTCTACCCGTTGCGGGCCCTGCCGATCAGAGCGAGCCATCTCCTGGGCAAAATAGCGGCTGAAAACCGCTACATTGTCATTGTTTACATACTTGTGACATTCTTCCTATTGCCATTGCTGCTAATCTTCCTTACGAGGTAAGCCATGCTGTCCAAATTGCTAGCCGGCTGGAAAAAAGACTCGTTGATCAACGTCGCACTTGGCGACGCCGTCGCGATGCTAAGAAAGGCCGAACTCATGTTTGCGGCCGTGTCGGACTTGTTCCTCAACGGCACCGAAGTGACCTTCGACATCTACGCGATGGATAAGGACATCAATCGGGGCGAAATCGAGGTCCGACGCATGGTGTTGGAACACTTGTCGATCAGTCCGCGTCAGGATCTGGTGTTCTCTTTGGTGCTCACGACGATCATCAACGACATCGAGCGGATGGGCGATTACTGCAAAAACATCTTCGAACTCAGCAGCGTGTACGAACCCATCGGCGATCGGCCGCCATACTCGTCCATTCTCGCCGACGCCACGACTCAAGTGCGCGACTCCTTTCGTAAGAGCATCACGGCGTTTGAATCCGAAGACGTTGAGGGGGCCAACGAAGTCATGCGGGTCCACGGGCGGGTCAACAAGATTTGCGAACAAATCATGCAGGATGTCGCAGCCGATGAGTCGCTCAACTCCAAAGAGTCCGTTACCCTGGTGCTCTACGCCCGTCACCTAAAGAGAGTCAGCGCGCACCTTGCCAATCTGATGTCCAGCGTCGTGCGCCCCTTCGATCGCATCGGCTTTTTCAGGAAACAAGAAGGCGGCGCCAAGAAGGAAGAGACCGACATCGAAAATATCTAGAAGACGCAGGTATCGAGAAATCGCTACGGCGGCCCGCCCACAGTGGGGGCCGCTTTTTCGTTGTCGGATCGGGAACTAGTCGCCGACCCTGGCCGTATACGTCCGGTGGGCCGTGATGGCCGCCAGGATGACCCACAGGATGTCGTAAAAGCTGAATACCGCGGTCGCATTGGAGAAAAAGGCGTTGAGGGTTTTTCCGAAAAGCGTGACGTGGCCGGCGACTTCTTGCCCGTGCTCCTCGGCAACGATTTGTTTGAGGAAGAAATAGAAGGTGTAGTACTTACACGCCGCCAGGCTCAGTACGGAACTGAGGACCGCCCACGCGTTCAACAAAACGCTTTGTTTGCCGCCGGAAAACAGGGCGACGCCGAATCCCGTGGCGAAACCCATCGCCAGCGCCAGCAGGCCGACTTCGTAATCGGCGAAGATCAACACAACAATCCACACGACTCCCGAAACGATGGCGCCCAATAGACCGCCGACAAATCCAAGCACGTAGTTGGCGGGCGTGACCTCGGTCGCCGCGGTGGCGTTGAGTTCCATTTCAACTTGCTCGACGAGTTCCCGCGCCATCGGCCGCGCCACTCCCCTGGTTTGAAGCGAGCGCGCTATCGAAAACTTGTCCTCGCCCTCTTGAAAACGCTCAATGACATACTCCCGCAATTCAGCCATATGGTGGCTTGATGCCATGCCGCCTGGGCCGGTAACCATGGGTGACTCCTAAAGGGGGGGTGGGTTTCGAAATAAAGTAGCACAAATCCGAAAATTCGGTCTAGATCCTAAGTTGAATGATGTTTTTCACGTCGTCGTTGGTGATTTCGACCGCGTTATCGCCTACGTCGGTGGCCGCGGCGAGGTCGGCGATCACATCGGTTTCCACGCCGAAATCTCCCAGCCGCGGCAACTGCATAACATTGATCCAGTCGTTCAGCGTCGTGATCAGGGCGTCGCAACCGGCGTTGATATCCGCCGGCTCCAATCCGGAAAACAGATGCCCGAGCATCGCGTATTTCGCCAAGATCAGTTCGTCGGGTTGCACGTGGCGCAACACGTGAATGTTGACGCCGACCGCGACCGGAAGCAACGTGCCGCACGCCACGCCGTAAGAAATCCCGTGGCGTCCCGCCAGTTGCAGCGCCAAACCATGCACCACGCCGCTGCCCGCGTTGGCCCGTGCGATTCCCGCCAGCAATGACGCGTAGGCGAGATTGGCACGAGGCAAAACGGTATCCTCGCCATTTGCGAAAAAGGCCGGGAAACTCTCCCGCAGGTGTAAAACGCCGCTGAAGGCGATGGCATCGCTCAACGCGTTGGCCCGGCGGGAAACGTAGCTTTCCAGCAGATGCGTCAAAGCCGTCAAACCGGCGGCGGCCGAAAGGGGCAGCGGGCAACCCAGCATCAGTTCCGGATCAATCACCGCGAGGTCGGGCGCGAAATGGTCATGCCGAATCTCCGCCACGCGCCGGGGATCATCCGGGAGGGTGTAAACCACCGCGGGCGATACTTCGGCCCCCACGCCGGACGTGGTGGGCACAACAACCAACGGCAGCCGCTCCCGGTATGCTTCCGACACCCAATCACGCATCGGCTGCGACGCCGCCAGACCCACGGCTACAAGCTTCGCGCTGTCGACAACTCGGCCGCCGCCGATGCCGACCACCGTGTCAATCGGTTCATCACGGTACTTCGCGCAAATCTCATCCACCCATACGTCCGATGGCGTCGCACCCACGGCGACGTGCGAGATGCGCACGCCCTGCGCGGCCGCCGCCACGTGGAAAGCGCCCCATTTGGCGTCCGTTTTAAATGAAACTTCCCCCGTAAGGCAAAGCACGCGTTTGCCGCAGGTGGCTAAAAGTGCGGGCAGTTCAGCGAAGCGGCCGGCGCCGAAGATAATTTTCGGGCCGCAGGCGAATTCGAAGGGATCTGGAATGATCGGTTCCATGCGCGGCGTCCTTTCGGCCGTTCGATTCGACGTGCGGTGACCGGTGATGTCGTGACTCGAAGACGTGGGGCTCAGCCGCACCCGCCGCCGTTATCGTCATTGTCATTGTCGTCGTTATCATCGTTGTCGTCATCGTCGGCGTCATCGTCGTCGTCACCGGCGTCGTCGTCATTGTCATCGTCGTCGTCGCCGGTGGTGTCGTCGTTATCGTCGTCGTCATTGTCATCGTCGTCGTCGTCGGTGGTGTCATCATCGTCGCCGGGTTCGATGAGATCGTCGTCGCCGTAGGGACCATCGCCGGGAAGTAGGCCGTAGTACACGTTCATCCAATAGGCGACGAGATAATCCATGCCCGGGCCGGTATAGGTCGGGTCGGCGGTCGAATGGCAGGAGGCGTCGAAAACACCGCTGCTCTGCCAGTACATATCGGTCCAGTGGCGGTCGTTGATCTCCCGCGGCACGGCCGAAATCGGATCGATGTTGATAATTTCCTCAAGCCATGGGATGCCGCGTAAAAATTCGTCCGCCCACACCGAGAAGGGGTCCAGCGGCTGCGTGGAACAAAGGACCTCGCGGCGATAGCTCGGCGCGTCCCAATAGAGGCGCAGCGTGCGTTCGTTATCATCGACGATCTGCGTCATCTCCGCCTCGTCGCAAATGCCCAGGCGCAGGCAGCCGGAGGCGTGAATCGAGTCGAACCACGGGTTGAGGATCGCCGTCGTCCACGGCCGATTCCATTTTTGCCAGACATCCCATAACTCCTGCAGCCGCGTGCGGTCCGGCCAAAGTCGGAAGATGAGGGCGAAGTCCAGGTGGCGCAGATTATTCCCGTAAAACTCGGCGTAATGGTTGTACCAAGACCACACATCCGCCGGCAGCAGGACTTTGTTTTGCGCGTACTGTTCGTCTAGCAAGTTCCAATAGTAGGGTTCGTCCACGACGTGCGCGATCGCCAGTAGCCAAGCCACACGCTTGCCGAAACCGATCCATGCCGCGCCGTTGCCGGTGTATTCGCCGTTCTGGTCGCGGATGTGCCAATCGTGCTCGACGAGCATCTCGCCGATCTGCCGAAACTGCTCGCGGATGATCCCGCGCGTCGGCTCGTCGCCCACAAAGTCGTAGGCCAGGGTCATACCCCATATGTAGCCGCTGTACTGGTCACGGCTGGTCTCGTCGATCCAGTAGTAGCCTTCCCATTCACCTTCGCCCAACACTTTTGCCGGGCCCTTGCCATCGGTGGCCAACTTGTCGGTGGCGCAATTCCAGGGCATTTGGTCGATTCCCGCAAAACGCGCGATATAGCCCGGCGTTTGCGTGATGGACATTGCGGCGTCCATGTATTGCACCAGGGCGATGACGTTGTCGCGAGCGGCGACGTCGCCCGTGATGTGGTAGCGCAACGCTTCGCTCCCAAGCTGCATGCCGGTCCAAATCATGCTGTCACCCTGATGGTGAAGACACGAGCGCTCGGTCCGTGTTTCGTCGGTGAAGCTCATTCCGCCGGTGATGGCGCCCAGGTCGGTCAGGTGCCAGGTTTCCTGAAATAGCTGGTAATCGGCGGCCTTCGCGTGCAATTCCGGGTCGAAATCCGCCGCCTGCAAGCCGATAGTGGGAACGAAAATTAACGCGAGCCCGGCGAGGGCCGCCGTGAACCATTTCATTGTGCACTCCTATAAAAGACGACGGCGCGAGCCCCGCCTCTAAGCACTGATGTCATTTATTAGGAATGGGAAACGCGGTGAAGTCAAGTTGGACGACTCGCTACACATTGCGCTCCGTTTTCGGCACAATGGGATTTGCGAAACGACTAGCCGGTTCGCCGGTTTTGCCGCGAAGGAGAGGGCAGTGAACGACGACGCCACGTTTCAACCGGTCATGAAATGCAATGTGCGGCGCGTGGGGCCGCGGGCCGTGCTTCTTACCGGCTTCACGAGCGAAGAAGCCACGGCGATCGGCGAACTCATGCGGCGTATCGAGGCTCCGGACGTGCGCGTCATTCAATGCGCCGCCGAGGCGATCGACGCCCGCATCCAGGACGTGTTGACCGCGGAGAATCCGGGTGAGCCGGCGCCGGCGGACAAACTGCCGCGCGTGCTGCTGATGTCGGGCCTAAGCGGCAGCGAGTTTCACGACTTGATGGACAAGTTCCACACGACCGAGGCCCCGCGGCCGATTTTCGCGGCGGCGACGCCGAACAATCTTATATTTACCGTGAAAGAGTTGCTGATCGAATTGTTGAAGGAACAAAGGGCGATGGCCGCGATGCAGGCGGCGCGCCAACCTAAAGCGGCGGTGAAAAAAAAAGATGACGAATAGTTCCCCCGTGAGCGAAAACGACGATTCCCGCTTTGACGGCGTGCGGGTTTTGGTGGTCGAGGACAATCGCCCCAACCAGATCGTTGCCGCGCGTTTACTTGCGGGCCTGGGTTGTGCCGTGGACCTGGCCGACGATGGTTTAAGCGCCGTCGAGATGCTCCGTGAGACTCGTTACGATATCGTGCTTATGGATATACATATGCCGAAGTTGGACGGCTTTGCGACGACCAGAACGATTCGGCACATGGAAGGAGAGGGCATGCACGTGCCCATCGTCGCCATGACCGCCCACGTCGTTGCGGGAATGCGGGAACGCTGCTTGGCGGCAGGCGTGGATGATTTTGTGGCCAAACCCATCTCCATGTCGTCGCTGCGGAGGGTACTGCCGAAACGAAACGAATAGAAAACTACCGGTGGCGGAAACATGATCACCGAAGAGCAAATTAAAAAAGCCCGTATCCTGATTGTGGACGATAACCCCGTCAACGTAACGTTGCTGACCCGCATTCTCGAAGCCTACGGCTTCGCCAATTGCCGCGGCGAATCCGATTCCAAGCGCGTGCTCGACGTCTACCGCGAATTCCGCCCCGACTTGGTGCTTCTGGACTTAATGATGCCCGACGTCGATGGCTTCGACATCCTGGCGAAGTTGCCGGAACTCGAGCCTGACGCCTATGTTTCGGTGTTGGTCATCACCGCGCTGACCGACCGCGATGTGCGCTTGCGGGCGCTGGCCGGCGGAGCCAAGGATTTCATCACCAAACCCTTCGACGACACGGAGACAATCAACCGAATCCGAAACCTGCTTGAAGTGCGTTTAGCTCACAAAATCGTCCGCGATCAGAACGAAATGCTGGAAACGATGGTGCGGGACCGGACCCGCGAACTCAACGAGTCGCGGCTGGAAATCATTCGGCGGCTCAGCCAGGCGGCGGAATACAAAGACAACCAAACAGGGATGCACATTGTGCGCATGAGCAAAATGGCGTACCGGCTCGGTTGCGTCGTCGGACTTGACCAGCGGCATTGCGAGTTGATTCTCAGCGCCAGTCCGATGCACGACGTGGGTAAAATAGGCATTCCCGATCATATCCTGCTCAAGCCCGGCATACTTGACGCGCATGAGTGGGAAATCATGAAAACCCATACCACCAAAGGCTTCGAACTTCTGCGGGAGAACGAAAACGAACTGTTCATTGTGGCCCGCAACATCGCCCTGTACCACCACGAGCGGTGGGACGGACTGGGATACCCCGCCGGGCTGGAGGGCGAGGACATCCCCATTGCGGGGCGGATTTGTGCCATTTGTGACGTGTTCGACGCGTTGATCTCAGAGCGGCCGTACAAAGCGCCGTGGCCGGTGCGAAGTGCCTACGACGCGATTGTGGCGGGCGGCGGCAGCCAATTCGATCCGTTTCTTGTGGAGCGCTTCGCGGCGTCTTTCGGAGAATTGCTGGATCTGGAGGATTATCATGGCACCGGCCAAAACCCGCGCCTGCACTAAAAAAAGGCCGCCCCGAAGAGCGGCCTTCCATGGATTATCGTTCTCGTTAAATTTTGCCTGGGAAGTTTTTCTTAACTTCAGATTTCTTCACGCGTTTCGTCTTCTCGCCGGTCGTTGTGCTATCGGCCACGAGTACCGCGCGGGTGCCTTTGGCCGTCTTGACTTCCCACTGAGTCGTTCCGTCCACGACCATGTAAACCAGCGCCGTGAAATTCTGGCCGTTCAACTTCATTTTCTTTTCGCCCTTGCCGGTGTAGGACTTCTTGATCACCTTGCCCTTGAGCGGGCAGAAGATCTTCAGTTCTTTGGTCTCGCCGTCGCCGACGTGGAAGTAAATGTTCTGGTCGTCGAAAGCGAAAAAATCGAACTCTTCTTTCGTGATCTTGACGTCTTCGCCTTTGATTTTGAATTCGTAACCGCCGGGAACGTTGTGGCCGGTGGCGATGACTTTGCCGTTACGCTTCAACGTGAACGAATAGAGCGGCTGCTTCTTGCCCCGCACCCATTCATACACCAGCATTTTCTTGCCGTCGAATTTCTTCAACATGGTGTGCAGGCAGTCTTCACCTTCATGCTGAACCTTTTTGTACGTCGCCATTTCGAAGCCGGAGGGATTGCCGTTCTTCGTGGTCAGCCACCACCAAGTTTTGTCCTGCAACTCCCACATGGGAGCCGCCAGCAACGAGCCGACAAACGCCGCGGCGAGCAACAACGCGGTAATCAACACGATTTTCCGAGCACGCATATTTGGCCTCCTGTCGATACGAAAAACGGGGCGCAGACAAAAACAACTTTGCTACAAATCCTCGCCATTCCGAATCATATAGTGTTAACGCTTTCGCATCCCTGAAATGGATGGTCCGCATTATGGGCAAGTGCCCGGGAGACGTCAATTCAGTCTCCGCGATTTCGCGCCGATTTGTCGCGCTCACCAAACGTGATAGGTTGCCACGCGCGGGAGGTGCCCAGTGCCGCGCTTCATCATGCACCTGGACATGGACGCGTTCTTCGCAGCCATCGAGCAGCGGGACAAACCGGAACTGCTTGGCAAGCCGGTGATCATCGGCGCGATGCCCGGAGCGCGCGGCGTGGTCGCAACCTGCTCCTACGAAGCCCGCCGCTTCGGCATCCATTCCGCCATGCCGATCTCCCAGGCATACAAGCGTTGCCCGCAAGGCGCGTACCTGCCGCCGGATATCGCCAAGTACTGCGCCGTGTCTCAGCACGTGATGTCCATCCTGAGCGAAATATCCCCGACGGTGGAGCCGGTATCCATCGACGAGGCATTCGTTGACATCACGGGTTTGGAGCGCGTCTACGGCACACCGGAAGATATCGGCCGCCGGACCAAACGCCGCATCCGCGAAGAGACATCGCTGAGCGCCTCGGTCGGCATCGGCCCGAACCGTTTGATCGCCAAGCTCGCCTCGGATTTTCAAAAACCCGACGGACTGACCCTCGTCCGGCCCGAGGACGTGGCCGCGTGGCTGGAGCCCATGCCGGTGTCGCGTTTGCGGGGCGTCGGCCCGCATTGGCAAAAGCAACTGGCGCGTCTGGGTATTCGCACCGTGGCCGAACTGCGCCGGTGGGACCTGCCGTCGCTTGGTAACCAATTCGGTGAACGCGGCGCGGAACACTTGTACAACCAAGCCCGCGGCATCGCCTCCGATCGCGTCGGCGGTGAATGGGACCGCAAATCCGTCAGCAAGGAAGTGACGTTTGGCGAAGACACCTCCGACATCGCCGAGTTGCTTGCCGTCTTATTGCGTTTGTCGGAAGAGGTCGGGCGTGTCTGCCGTAAGGAGCAACGCAAAGGCCTGGTCGTCACGCTCAAGATTCGTTTGGCGGGTTTCGAAACCCACACACGCCGCCGCCGTTTGGATCACACGACATGCAGCGACCGCCGCATCTACGCGGCGGCCAAGCAGTTGTTATTGGGTAGCGGCTTCACGGGCCGGCTGGTGAGGTTGATTGGTGTTGGGATGTCCGTGTGGGAAAGCGAGCGGGGCGGGCAACTCGATATGAGTTTCGTCGACGAGCACGACGACGAGCGCCTGCTTGCCGCCGTGGACGAACTCAATCGCCGCTTTGGTCGCGGCGCGGTCAGTTGGGCGGGCGGGAAAGCAGGGCGCGGCCAGGATAATGAGTCGTCGGACGATTAGGCGCGACGGGCCGTTGTTCTTAGGAAACTACTTTACGGGCGTCCACTGGTACGCAAGCAGATTCATCTCGGTAAACATGTCCGTCAGTTCCTCGTAGACGGAGTCGTCCTCGGCGACCAAACCGAAATTCGAGTTCTCCCCGTCAAAGCGACCCAGCACCGGTTCGTCGACCCAATCGAACCAGTGGTACCCCACGCAATATTCGCTTTCGATGCACTGACGCACGTACGCTTCGGTGAACTGTGTGCGTTCGGTTTGCGTGTCGGCGGTTTTGAACAACCAGTTCGGCGGCCACGTCGAGGGCGGCGGCGCGTCCAATCCGCGGAAGGAAAACTCGGAAATTAGAATCGGCAGTTCGGCCAGATCGTAATACTCGGCCAGCATCTCCCGCGTCGGCACCATGCCGAAGGAGGGCGCGAGTAAGTACGTCGCCCAGGCGATCCAATCGTACACCTCGTAATGATTGACGCTCATCACGTCGATGTACGGCACGGACGCCTCAACCACGACACGCGGCGCGAGCCACGAGACGAAACGCGCGCCGAGAATAAGATGGTTCGGATCCTTGGAACGTACCGCGTCGGTCACGACGTCGAAAAAGTGGTCGGCGACGTAGGCCGTCCACGCCTCGCGGTCGATCTTTTGCCGCTCATTCTCCGGCAGGTTCGTGTGATGCTTGACGTCCTGCAAATCGTTCCAAGAATCCAGACTAAAACCGTAGACTTCGTTAAAGAAGTGTATGTCGCCTTCGTACCGGTAGCGAAGCCATTGCTGTAACACTTCTTTGCCCGGCGCGCGCGCGGGAAGTTCTATATAGTCCGCGAACAGATCGGCTAGGCGTCGCCAATCGGGTCCCCAGCGCATTTCGTTATCTAGAAAGTAGCCGATCAGCAACGGATTCTCGGCTTCGTTGAGACAGCTTTGGGTCGACTCATCAACGTGGTCGTAGAATTCCTGGCTCCAATAGTCAGGGACGTAGCCGGTCAGCCAGTCGGCGCCTGATACGTACAACACGGGCGCAAAAGGTATCTCCGGGAATATGCCTTCGGTGCACCAAGCGCCTAACGTGTTGAAATTCCAGTCGGCTAGGCGCGATCGGACGACATCCGCCCACGCGTCCTCACTGCCGTAAAGAGCGATGATCGAGTCGTGATAAGGGTAGGTCCCCGTCACCGGACAGTAATGCCCGTTGGGCGACAGGGCGTTAATTCCGGTCGAAAAAAAGCGTTCTCCGTCCGGGTCGAACAACCACCAGCGCCCATCCTCTTGCCCCACCGTAAAATAACTATCAGCCGCCGCGCCGGTCACTACGGAAAAAAGCAATACGGAGAGCGTGAGAATGAAGGGCCAAAATCGAGTTTGCATCGTCGGGTCCTACCGTTCGTTTCTTTTCAAACGGCGCTTATTATGGCGTTTTAACGCAACTTCTCCAAGTGGGGGGGGGGGCGATCTGAATGTAATTATTGTAGAAAAAGTGATTCAGTGCTGGAAAATAAACCGCTTGACACCCGACCCTCGGGTTTCTTAGGATCAGACCCACAGAAGAAGCGGCCCAAATACTATTATTGCGAACGCACTTAGTCCAGCATTGTCGTGGCGGCAGTGCAAAAAAATGCGTTTGCGCGGTGGTGTAGGGAATCTGTAAGGAAGTATTCGAACGCTAATTGCTCGCCTCGTGGTGACTTGCGCATTGAATAGGAAACTGAGTTGTCGGATCGGCTGTTTAGGCATGCACAAACAATTGCTGTTTGCGCGGCGCTGCTTGTAGCAACCGCGACGGTTAGTCTTGCCCAAACGACCCTCTGGAACTCAATGATAATCGAGGCAAGTGAGCTATCCGGCCAGCGTAAATACGACGAAGCTATCCGGGTAGGCAACGAAGCCCTACAAATCGCCGAAAATACGTACGGTCCCAAGAGTGAGCAGGTCGTCACGACCATGAATCTGCTCGCCGATCTCTACCGGGCTAGAGGAAAAAACAACTACGCCGACAAATACAAGAAGTGGGCGCTGGATATCCGTATCGAAAAATACCGCCAGGAACTTGAGCGGGTGGAAAAAGAAAAAGGGTCGCGTCACCCCGACGTAATCCCGCCGCTACAGAACTTGGCAAAGGCTTATCAGGAACAAGGCCGCTATCTTCTTACGGAAGAACTACTGAACCGCGCCTACGAAGTCTCGCGCCGCATGCGTGGCCAAAACCACCCCGAAACCGCCGTCGTTCTCGACGACAAGGCCGGCCTTTTCATCGAAACAAAAGATGATCGCAGGGCCGTCTCGGCCATGGTGCAGGCCATTTCCATTCGTAAAATCGCCTACGGTGACGCACATCCCGCGACCATCGAATCGTATGCCCGCCTGGGCGAATATTATGCCCTCAAGGGCGATTACGTTGCCGCCGAGCATTTCTTCAAAAAAGCCCTGGAAGGCCAGGAGATGCGCTCGGATCCTAACGATCCGGCACTGGTCCCGGCGTTGCTGAACGTCGGCCAAACACACCTTTACCAGAATGAGTTTGCGGAAGCCGAACCCTATTTGCACCAGGCTTTGATGCTGCAGGAGCAAAATTCGGGTCAGGATCACGCCATCCTTGTGGCGACGTTATATTCGCTCGCCGCGGTCTACATCGGGCAGGAAGACTTTAAGGAAGCCGAAAAATATTTGCTGCGCGGCGTCGAGATTCAAGAAAAAGCCATCGGCGACAACCGCCGGGATCTAATCGAGCCAATGTTCACGCTCACGGCTATCTACGCGTCGATGAATCGGGAGAAAGAGGCCCGAGAATTCCTCGAAAAAGGCACGGAAATCGCGGACAAGGAACTCGGCCCGCACGCCGAGGAACTCAACCTGCCGATGCTTTCTCTGGCGGAATTCTATATGCGCCAGCAGCAGTTCGACAACGCCGTGCCGCTGTTGGAGCGCATCATTGAAAACCACGCCGCTCCCGAGCCGACCGAGGAACAACCCGAACCGCAGCCGAAAAATTCTTATTCACTTTATGCCTCCTTGCTTTACCTAGGCGAGATTTCGGCGTCCCAGGGCGATGCCGAACGGGGCGGAGATTACTGCCGCCGTGCGGTGGCCTCCTCCGAAGCGTTGTATGGCAAAGATCACGCCGAAACAGCGCGGGCCCTTAACGCATTAGCCTCGGTTTACATTGCGCATGAGCGCGTAGCCGCGGCGAAACCACTGCTCGAGCGTTCGTTGGCCATTCAGGAAACGACCATCGGTCTGGATCATCCCGAGACGGCCAACACCTACGCGCTGACGGGGCAGATGCATTATTACCAATCGCGCTTCGATGAGGCGATCGAGAACTACACGCGAGCGCTGAAAATTCGGCGGGCGAAATTGGGCGAGGACGACCCGGTCGTAGCGATGACGTTGAACGATATGGGAGAAGTCTATCATTCCAGCGGTGACAAAGTGCAGGCCAAGCTGTATCTCGACAAAGCGCTGGAAATATTGCTCAAGAAATACGACGCCAATCACCCCTCAGTGGTCGTTGTTAAGAACAACCTTGAGAACTTGGCGGCAGACGTTGAGGAAGTTGAGTAAGAGTAGTCGGTAATCGTGGTCGGTTTGACCGACCGTGCCGATAATGCCGCGAGAAGCGGCGAAACTGGGAGCTGGCAAGTGGCGGTCGAGAAAGACACCATTTATTATCACCGCGCTTACAAGCGTGCGCACGAGGACCGCCCGAACATCGCGCGGCTCCTGTTTGTCTTCGTCCTCCTGCTCGATATCGTCATCTTCATTTTCTATCCCGACATCGTCGATTACCTGACCCTGAAGGTGCGCAACGTGTTGGTCACGCTGGGCTACTACCCCACGATTTTCCACTGGAAAATGTTGTGGCGACCAATCGCCGCGCTCGATATGCCCACTGTGTACCCGTCGCCGCTGTTTTCCGTAGGGATGCTGATCTTCTCCACGTTGTTGATTGTCGTGGTCATCGCGGTCAGCCGCTTCCCGCGGTTGTTTGCCGCGTTTTTGACCTTCCTATCGATCGTCAACGGTGTGTCGGCGGCGTTTTTCATCCTGACACCCATGGAGTTTCCGTACACCATTGGCGATTTCTGTATGCTCTACATCGGCACCGAGGTCGGCCTGTGGATACTTATTCCGGTCATTTTGGCCATCGCCTTATATTCCACGCCGACGACGCTGGCCTCCAAAGTGCTGTTCATCGTGTTTAACGTCGCGTATTCGATCATTTTCGGGACGGTTCGATACCTGGTGTTTCTCTCGGCGATGCAGGACCACTCCGTCTTGTTCATGGCGGAATTCTATTTCATATTTGGACCACTATTTGACTTCGTGTACGTCGTGGGCTTCTACACGCTATATGTGAGCAATTTATCCGAGCTGATTCAGCACAGCTTCAGGCGGTGGAAATGGCTGTACTGATACTCAAAATCTACCTGATTGTCGTGATCCTGATACTGCTCGTGTATGCGGTCCGCCACTTTACGTTCACGATCAACCGCATTAGCGGCGAACAACGCCTGTATTACCAGGACATTATCGACTCGGAGTACCCCTTTGTCTCGGTGCTCTTGCCCATGCACAACGAAGAAAAAGTGGCGCGCGACCTCCTTGAAGCGTTGGTTCATAACGACTATCCCCTCGACCACCTGGAAATCATTCCCATCAACGACCACAGCGACGATAGGACCGCCGACATTATCAACGAGTTCGCTGCCGGTTACCCGCAGGTCCGGCCGATGCATCGCACCGAAGACGATCAAAAAAGAGGCAAACAAGCGGCTCTCAACGACGCCCTCGAGGTCTGTCGGGGCGAAATCATCATCGTATTCGATGCCGACTACGTCCCCCAGAAAGGCACGTTGCGCGACTTGGCGATTTCCTTCAAAGACCCGCAGGTCGGCGCCGTGATGGGACGGGTCGTGCCGAAAAACACCGAAAAAAACTTGTTGACCCGGCTGCTCGACCTGGAACGCAGCGGCGGCTATCAAGTCGACCAGCAGGCCCGCCACAACATGATGCTTGTGCCCCAATACGGCGGCACGGTCGGCGGTTTCCGGAAAAGCATTGTCGATTCTTTCGGCGGTTTCGACACCCGGGTGCTCGCCGAGGATACCGACCTTACGTTTTTGCTTTACACCCGTGGCTGGAAAGTCTCCTACGCCAACCGGGTCGAATGCTACGAAGAGTCACCGGAGAACTGGATCTCTCGCAGCACGCAGATTTTCCGCTGGTCGCGGGGTCACAACCACGTCCTTTTCAAGCACTTCTTCGCGGTGATTCGATCGCCGTATTTGCGTTTCGCGGAGAAGTTCGACGGGCTTCTGTTGCTGTGCCTGTACTTGATTCCCTTCTTCATCCTCTCCGGCATGATCGACTCGATGATCCTGTTCTTCCTCGGCGAAATGCAGATCATCGAAAGTATTTTCGTCTTCTTCTTCGTCGCCGGCTACCGAGGTAACACATACGGTTACGGCGCCGCCGCTTCCGGATGTGAGTCCGACTCCAAGCAGCGAACTCCGAACCATCGAGGATCAACTCGACTACGTCGGCGGCGACCTCACGGTATTCGAAGGCGATGCCGTGCATCAAGACGTTG
Source organism: Candidatus Lernaella stagnicola (assembly GCA_030765525.1). Lineage (NCBI taxonomy): Bacteria > Candidatus Lernaellota > Candidatus Lernaellaia > Candidatus Lernaellales > Candidatus Lernaellaceae > Candidatus Lernaella > Candidatus Lernaella stagnicola. The sequence continues at coordinate 20,687 of JAVCCK010000017.1, read as the reverse complement.
TGGTGTGCGGCGACCTCAGGGCGCATGACAACGTGGTATTCCACGGCACAGTGCGCGTGTATGGCACGGTCGTATTCGGCCAAAATGTGACGGTTCGCGGCAACCTGATTTGCGAGAAGGAAATCAGCATCGACGATAACGGCCAAGTGCTCGGCAACATCTTTGGCCAAGATACGATTTTCCTCGGTAAAAACTGCCGAGTCGGCCAACGTGATAAAACAAAATCGATCGTCGGTAAGAAGGGCGTGACGCTGTCGCCGGGCGTCATTATGTACGGCCTCATTCTTACCGAAGGCAAGGGTACCGTGCTATGAAACCCGGTTGGATAGTTTTTATCGTCGTCAGCTTGGTGATCATCGCCGTGATCGCCTGGGCGGGCATACGCAACGTGGAATCCGGGCGGGAGTTTGAGAACGACGACGAACTCGCCGTGTTGCTGGCTTACAACCCGAAAATGATGGAAAAATACGGTTACATCCTCGACGCCTATGAAAGCGTACTGGCCGAAGAGGGGGTCCCGTCGCGACGATTTAGTCTCGAAGAACTCTTCAACACCGACCCGGAAGTCGTCGTTAAAACGAAGCCGGTCTTGATCTTTCCCGACAGCGTAAATCAGGAAGTCCCCATCGATATTCGTTTCTGGATCTATCCTTATATTCAAGCCGGCGGCAACGTGGCGATCATCTACGACGCCGGGGTGAAAAACCGCAAGGGTTTCTATCGGGCAAAAAGCCCCTTCAGCGACATTCTCGGGATCAACTACGTCACTTACGACGACCTGGAGACCGCGTCTTATACCTACGGTCATGTGGAATTCGCTGACGAAGACAAGCGCAACTACATGGAGATCCCCTTCGGAAAGGTCGGTCCCGACGGCGTCCTGTCCAGTTACAGCTACGGCGAACTGACGTATCCGGTCGCGCGCATCAAAGAATTGGCGCCGCTTACGTATGACGAAGTCTACGGCAAGGTCGTGATGAGCAAGGACGAAAAATACCCCGCCGTCGTCATCCGGAACCACGGCAACGGTTCGGTCCTTTACGTCAACCTGCCGCTCGGCTTCCTCAAATCGTATTCAGACGATCTGCCGCTACGCAGTGTCTTGCGCGTCTTCTTGTTCAAAGAGGTCGGGTTCCCGCACCTGGTCAACCTGCCGTTCAACAAGCCGGGGCTCGTGCTCAATTGGCACATCGACGATTACACCGAATGGGAAACCATGCCCCGCATGATCGAAGACGGCATGATGAAACCCATTATGGAATACTCCATACACATCACCGCCGGCGAATTTGTCGAGACACCAGGCGATGAACTGGGTTTCGATGCGTGCGGCAAGGGTCGCCCGGTCGTCGATAAATTCAAATCCTTCGGCGTGCTCGGCTCCCACGGCGGTTGGGCGCACAACTGGTTCTCCGACAATATCAATGCCGGCTTGTTCACTCAGGCCGAAATGGAACGGTACATCGTTGTCAACAGCGATTGTATCGAAAGCATCAGCGGCGAAAAAGTTGTCGAATATTCCGCCCCCAACGGCGCTTTTCCGCAGCCCGAGAGCAACGAACTGATGGAAAAGCTGGGCATCCTGGCCTATTACAACACGGCCGACTCCGGCAGTTTTCCCAACCGCACTTTCGTCGCGGGAAAAATGGCGACTGACCGCGCGATTTCCTTCCCGGTCATGCCGTATTATCAAGCGGCATCGCTGTACGAGATCGGCTTCGTGTTCAACTACCAGCCCGATGAAATCAAAAAGTGGTTCGTTGATACCTTCGACTACGTTGTCGAAAACCGCACGATCCGTATGATGTATACCCACCCCTACGATATCTACCTCTATCTGGTCGACGACCAACGAACCGTCATCAAAGAATCCATGGACATCTTGGAGGAAATGCAGAAGTCGGGGCAGTTGCAGGTTCGCTCCATGAGCTACTTCGCCAAATACATGCTCAGGTTCCTGGATACGCAATATTCCTTCCGTGTCCAAGGCGACAAGCTGATCATCGAACTCAAAAACGAGAAATCGCTGCAGGGCATTCCGATCGCATTGCCGCGCGATCAATACAGCTTCGTCGACGACGGCACGTTCTATGTCCACCGCGAAGGGCGATACGAGTACGTAATCATCGGGGAAGACGTAGATGAAAAAACGCTGGTTGCAAAGCGCCGCTAGCGCCGTTCTGGTGCTGACGCTCGCCTTTGCGGGCGCCTGCAGCGCGCACCGCGGCCCGGCCGCCGCGCGCGTCGGTGGCGATTGCCCGAATGCCGACGGGTTGATCCTCCACCCGACGGTGCAACTGGCGAAGTTCTACGAAGACATCGACTACGGCTGCATGTGGATTGTCCCCTACTTTCACGACATCATGGCGATCTACTCGCTTCGTCATAAACAGCACCTGCCCGAAGTAAAGGCGTACATCGACTGGGTTTTCGCTCACCTGAACGCGGAAGACCGCTGGGGCATTTCGGGAACGATATTCGACTACGTCATCTGCTGCGACGGAACCGAAATACCGACGCTGCAGTATGATTCGGCCGACGGATACGCCGGGCAATTCCTCATGTTGCTTGACGAGTACCATCGACGCACCCGCGACACCGACTACATCGTCCGGCACAAGAAAGCGATCTTCGACGTCGCCTACGTGCTCCTGCATTTGCAGGACGAACGCGACGGGCTGGCCATCGCCATGATCGGCTATCCCGTCAAATATACGATGGACAACTCCGAGGGATACGGTGGCCTCGCGGCGTTCTGTGAACTGGCCCGGCGGGTCGGATGGGGAAGTGAAATCGAAGATTACACCGATGCCCGCGACGAGATGAAGAAGGGAATCCTCAGCTACCTGTACGACCCGGAGCGCCGGAATTTTCGCTGGGCGCTCGACAATAAGAACGAACCGCAGGCTTCCAGTTGGGACAAATTCTATCCCGACGCTCTTTCGCAGATTTTCCCGATTCTATACGGCGTGATCGCCAGCGATTCGCCGTTGGCCAAGGAACTTTGGCGCGAATACGCCCGCCGTTACAAGGAATCCGATATGGAAAGTATCGAACAGAAACTCTTGTACCGGATGACCGCGGAGAAGATGGAATGACGCGGCAGCGCGCCGGAGGTTGATGGATTGATGCATGAAATAAGACGCCCGACGAAATTGGCGATTCGCCTCTTGGCGGCCTTCGTGTTCGTATGCCTATTGGCTGCGCCGGCCTCGGCCTGGGACAAGAAGTACTTTACCGAGCAGGAAAGGGAAGCGATTCGACAGCATCTGCGCTATAACCTCTACGGTTTTGGCAGCTTCGACCACCTCACCCCCCACACGGATTACGGTAGCCGCGCCGGTGCTACCATCGGCTTCTCGGCTCGCGTCAACGATTATCTCACACCGTTTGTGGAAACAACCGCCTACGTACGCACCGGCGGTGAACTCGAACCGGAAGGCGAGGGCGCGGCGGCTTCCTTGGGCATTACGCTCACGCCCTCTGATTATTTCTCCAGCACCACCGCCGTAACCTTCGGGTCCAACTCCGATTTCTTGCCCGCGTGGCGGGTCGACCAGGAATTCGGTATCTATTTGCCGCTGGCGTCCGAATTCACGCTCGGCATTCACCCAGGCGCGTTCTACGCCCGATATTTTACGGAAAACGATATTGTCGGTGTGTTTATCGGCCCCGCACTTTACTTCTATCGATGGGCCGTGGGGTATACTTTCACCGTTTCGGAAAGCTATCCGGGTGAATTGACCAACTACGCCCACATCGGGTATGTGGGCTACACGGATGAGGGTACGTACACGTCATTCCTCGTTTTCACCTTTGGTGACGTCAACTACGAGGACCAATTCGCGGCCACGCCTGAGCAAGTGGATGAGATATACTGGGAGGCATCCTGGTCTCACAAGTATTGGATAGGCGTCAATTGGGGCCTCATGGGCAGCTTGCGGTACGGACAGTTGTCCGAGGCTTACGAGCAATTTGGGGGAGACCTGGGGTTGTTTTACGAATTCTGATGGATCGTGCCCAGAAAATCGATCGTCGCGAAACCGTGGCGAGGAGAGCAAACAATGCCTGACCACGAGAATCCCGAACTAAACGACCGTCCTTCCGAACGCCGAACCGGGCTGCTTTGGATTTTTCTTGCCGTCATCATTGTCATCGTTGCCGCTATGGTGATCAACAAATACCGCGAGGGGAAGGAAGAACAACGACAGGTCGCCTTGGCCCAAAAGACGGAAGTCGTCGTCTGGCTGCTGGAAAACCAAAAAGTCTTCGGCTTCGATGAAAACGCAACCTACACATGGTCCCGTGTTTTCATGCCCGAACTGCGGAAGAAATACGAACGGGTCGAATTTACGCTGCGTGATTCCGGACTACCGAGTCTCAATTCCTCCGAAGGCCTCGACTTGGCCGGTAAGTATCTCAAGATCGTGCAAGAGCAAGCCGGCAGAGACACCAAAGGCTTCTTTCGCAAGCCTAAACCGGATTTCGGCATCGTCAATTACGGCTTCGACAACCTGTGGAACCTGCACTCGGCAACGATTTTCAGTACCACTGAATTCGGCCCCGAGTACCCGAAAACCAGAAAAATCCTCGATTTGGTTGGAGGGGGATCGGTCGAAACAATTCAAAATATCGCCCGCCGCAGGTACTTCGATTATTTCGACGAAAACGCTAGTAGTTGGACGATCTTCTTTGAAAACTTTTCCGATCCGCTCCTGCAAGCGTGGGTCAAAAACGACCTCGAAAGCTTGGTCAAGCTCATGCAGGAAAACGATATCGAGCCGATCCTGGTTACATACTGCTTTGATACATGGCCCCTGCTGAACGACATCATTCGCGTTGTGGCCAAGGTCACCGGCACCACCCTGATTGATTTGGAGCATCCCAAGTCGTTCTACCAGGAAAAGGGCTATTTGGCCTCCTATGCCGATGACGAGTTGGTGTTCCTGAACGACGACGGTTACAAGGCGCTTGGCATTCAGGTCACCGAGAAGTTCATGGAGAATTATGACCAGGACTACATGACTCAACTTGCCAAAAAGAAGAAAAAATAGCCAATCGACCTCATTTAGCGCCGAATTTTCGCTCAAAGATACTAAACTTCTATTCTCAACGGCCGAAAGAAATGGTATAACGATGCTCACCCTTCATTGGAAGAAAGGGTCCGCTGAACGGCACGCAGGCCAGCCTAGAAGCGGGGCATATTAAAAAGTAAAGCCCTCTCACGTTGAAAAGGAACGACAATGGCCGAACAGTCTTTGCTACCGCTGATGGCGATCTCCGGATTTGCTGTCGCATCGATCTTGGGCACGCTTTTTCTGTCAATGAAAAGGGTAAGAAAAAACGGGCGCGAGAGATAGATTTTCATCTGCCGGCCGCACGGGTTGATTGACCGCCTCACCCCTCCGAGCTGCGAAGGTGCGAACGTCGGCTCTATCGAATACATACCTTACGAAAATCGATCGATTTCGTAGTCGACGGTAACTGTATCCGCCGATCGGCGCGACGCGAATCCCGACCCCGCCTGGGACGTAAAACCCCATTGTGGTAGAAGCGAATACCGGATCGATTCCAATAACGGAGGAAGCCATGGCGCTTACTTTTGTCAAAGAAAACCGAATTGCGAGACTCGGGCTCAATCGCCCGGAGGCAAAAAACGCCCTTGATACTACTCTGCTGCGGGAATTGGAGGCCGCGTGGAAGGAAATCGCCGCCGATCCCGAGATCCGGGTGGCCGTTATTCACTCGGAGTTGCCGGATATTTTCTGCTCCGGGATGGACCTCAAATCCGTGATTCCCGTCCTGACAGGCGCGCGCCCGCCGGCCAACGACGACGAAAAATGGATGGTCGACGATCCGCAAGGCATGTTCCGCGCCATGTTGCGCGAGCGCACGTGGGACAAGCCGGTTGTCGCCGCCGTACACGGCCTTTGCTTGACCGGCGGCTTCGAACTCGTGATGGGGACCGACCTGCGCGTAGCCTCCGAGGATGCGGTTTTCCAAATGCGCGAAGCGACTTTCGGCATCATGCCCATTGGCGGGTCCAATGTCTTCCTGCCGCGCCAGATCCCCTTGGCCGCCGCCAAGGAGATCCTACTGCTCGGCGACTACATTCCGGCCGCGCGGTTGCTGGAATGGGGCTTCCTCAATCGTGTCGTGCCGCGCGAGGAACTGCTGGACGAAGCCATGAACGTTGCGGCGCGCATTGCCGCCAACGGACCCCTGGCCGTGCAAGGCTGCATGCGGTGCATGCGGGAGACCGCGGATATGGACACTGCGCAAGCTATGGCCAAAGAGTTGGAAATCGGCCTGCCGATCTTCAGTTCGAGCGACGCCCGCGAAGGCGTAAAGGCGTTTCGCGAGAAGCGCAAGCCGGACTACCGCGGCGAGTAGTTGACACGGAAGTGATGCCGAATCTCCGTAAAAATGCCCAAGACAGTTTGGCTTTGTCGCCTGGCGACTCGAAGAATGTTGCTCTGCCTCGGTGGATGCGATAAAAACAACGTATATTCATCATGTTTCAACACTTTGATGGTTTACGGGGGGTGTCGTGAGATTCAACGTGTCGACGCTGCTTTGGCTGTTGGTATTGGTCTCTGCGATCCTTTTCCTTTCCTGTGGCGGCGATGACGACGATAACGCCGGCATGGGAAGCCCTGACGACGACAACGACGATGATGACGACGACGATGATGATGATGATGACGATGATGACGACGACGATGATGACGACAACGATGACAACGACAACAATGATGACGACGACGACGATGATGATGACGATAGCACCATCCCTGACGACTATATTGCCCCGTGGCCGCAGTCAAACGTCGAAGTTCAGGATTACGACGAACTGGCCGCGGCCGGTCCCCTGCGGGAAAAGGCCGAAAGCTACGATCAATTCAGCGCCGACTGGCACCAGCCCTATTACGGAGGCATCGTAGGAAAAAGTCACTTTACCGACGTGTCCCGTACCGAAGTTCGAAATTACGATTGGTGGGGCGATAGCACCATTTGGACCGGAACCTATCTCGCCAGTCAGGCCTTGCGGTACTACGTGACCGGGGACGCGGACGCCAAAGCCAACGCCACACACGCCGTCGATGCTCTGCACCGCCACCTGCAAGTGACCGGGCGGCCGGGATTCATCGCACGATACGCGGCGCCCAAGGACGCCCTGTTGTACGAGTATTTTGGCGGCGATGCTTGGTGCGATTCCCGGGTCCAATGCCATCGAATCGAAACCGGTCCCTTTGCCGGTGATTGGTGGGAAGGCGAAACCAGCCGCGACCAATACATCGGTTGGTTTTTCGGCATGGCCACCGCATACGATCTGGTCGACGACCCGGATATACGCGAGACCATCGCCGCCGACGTGACCGAGGTGCTCGACGAGTTGATGGCGCACCATTGGCTTATCATCGACGTGGACGGCTTCCCCTCCCACACGGCGCCGAACGCCTTCGGCCAACACAAACTCTGCTGGTCGTTGATCGGCTACCACATCACCGGCGAGGAACGGTACAAGGCGGAAGTGCAAAAGTGGATCGCCGATTCGGCTCGACCGATCCTCCGGTTGCTCAGCGTCTCCGTCAACCTTCAGTACGGCGACTATTTCCCCAACAACCTGAATCACCAAACCATGTACCCTTTGTTGCGTCTGGCGAAGGCCTATCTCGGGCCGGATGACCACGCGTTTCTGGTCCAGTTGTTCGAGACGCAAATTCACACCTTCACGCGCTTGTCTCACAATCCCTTTTTCAATTCGATTTTCATGAGCCAGGGATCCTACTCGCCGGGAGCGAACCCCGATCCATACCAGGATCAGCTTGTGGAAGACCTGACCGATTTCCGACCGGCGCCCCTTACCGAGTATTACGTCGACCCGACAGACGGAGAGTTGGATCCGGCTTCGGTTTTCCTCTACGATCTGATTACCGAATACCCTTTTCTTATGTACCTATTCGGCAACGTGGAGCCTCAGTCCTTGGAGGCCCACCCGGTCTTGGAGCAATGCACGACTGATTTTCTATGGCAAAGAAATCCGTTCCGGATCGAACCCTGCGGGTCGGATCGGCCGGAAGTGACCCGGTCGGGTACCGATTATCTTATGGCTTACTGGATGGCCTCATACCACAAGTTTCTTGACAAGAGCCTCTAAGGCCGTGTTCTAGAACGGGCTCTCGGGAGGGACCGCAATGCGAATCATCTTGCGCACGCTGTTTGTTTTAACGCTCATCGCGCTGTGCGCCGTCGCGTATTTGGCCGCCTACTACTATTGGCCGGTCAAAGAGATTCCATCCGGCGTGCAGGCTGATCGCCTCGAGGTTTACAAGGCCGCGCGACGCCTCAACCTGTATGCTGCAGATGAATTGCTGGCGTCCTATCAAGTGGCGTTCGGTTTCAATCCTCTTGGTGACAAACAATGCCAGGGGGACGGACGTACTCCGGAAGGGAAGTACGTCATCGATTACCATAATGCCCAGAGTTCCTGCTACAAGTCGCTGCACATTTCTTACCCCGACGCGAACGATCGCCGTGAAGCCACCGCACGCGGTTGTTCACCGGGCGGCGATATCATGATTCACGGCATGGTCAATGGGAAAGGGTGGATCGGAAGGTTCCACCGTCACGGGGATTGGACTCACGGTTGCATCGCTATGACCAACGCGGAAATGGATCAACTATGGGGCACCGTGCCCGACGGCACGCCGATTGAAATATTCCCGTAGCTCAAGTCGCCGCTGCTGCGGCGCTCTGTCGTTTACGGGCGCGCGCCACGAACAACACACCGACGCCCGCCGCGACCAACATGGCGATGCTGATCCATTGCGAGGTCGAAAGCGGACCCCAGAGTCCGCGGGCGCTGTCGCCTCGGAAAAACTCGATGATAAACCGACCCACGGCGTATAGGGCGACCTGCAATACGAGCAGTTCACCGTATACTTTGCGTCGGTTACCCCGCCAATAGACCAACGCAACGAAAATCACCAGGCCGAGCATCGCTTCGTAGTACTGCGTGGGGTGCACGGCCAGGGATCCGAATTCCTCGAACGCGGGCGCACCCGGCGGGAATTCCACCGCCCATGGCACATCGGTCGGAGAACCGTGACAACACCCGGCGCTCATGCAACCAAACGCCCGGTGCAACGCGAGGCCGAGGCCCATGTAGGGTGTCGCCGTGTCCACCATCGGGACGTAGGGGATTTTCGCGATGAAGCGTGCGTACACGAAGGGAAAAAGAACCGCGCCGAAATAGCCGCCGTAGAATACGTGACCGACCCGCAGGTTTAGAAAACGATGCGGGTCTCGCATGTACCAGTCCCACGTGACCGCGATATGCGTCACCTTGGACATCACGACAACGCCGATGATGGCGAAAAGAAGCGCGTTCAACATGGTCTGTTCGTCGAGTCCTTCGCGCTTGGCGCGCCGCGTGGTGAGAATCACGCCCAGAAGAATCGACAAGGCGAAAGCCATGCCGTATGTGTGGAAATCCCTGCCCCAAATTTCGAACAGAACCGGATGCATCGTTGTTAGCCTCAGTTCGTTTCGGCGTGCAAGTTAGCGCGGCTCGGCGTTTGTGTCGAGTAGTCTCGTCAGTTTCTCGAATTGCTGACGGAAGCGTGAAATCGGTCGTTCCGTTTCATCGCGAAGCCATGTGCGAACGCTTAGCGTGAAACCGTCGACCACGCGGTCCACGACTTTCCGCACGCGTTCCCGCTGCCGGCGACCGGTATATAAGAGCGCCATGATGTAGTAGCCGATCAAGCCGATCACCGACACCTTGACGTTGTCCAACGTGATGGCCTGGCCGAAATTCGGCGCGGCGGTCACATCCCATGCCTCCAATAACAAGAACAGGGGATGCAGGAGCACCACGAGGAAAAAGAGTAGGTAGAGATAAACGGGGAAGTTCAGCGGTATGCGCAGCCACCACGGGTAAAGCGGTGGCGGCGAACCCGCGAGTTGGTCGCCGAGCATGTGCCGAACTTCCACCTCGACCTGTCGCTCGCCGTCCACGAAGGGTTCGATCGCTTCGTTGCTTTCAAGCCGCAAGCGAGCCAGGCTTTCGCGCTGGGTTCGTTGGAGGCGTTCGCCGAGCCCCTCGCGCCCCCAGCGGAGTTCCTCTTCGATCGGTGCCGCGAGCGAATCAGTCTCCGTCCCGCTTTCTGATGATCGCCGACCGGGTAGCCAGGACGTCAACCGGCGTCCCAGAGAACCAAGTGCCGCCAAGCCGGCGAGGGTGGGGCCGGGATCGCGGGCGATCCAATCCCGCGTGGCGGCCACTACGTCGCGACGGTTGCGCAACCGTTCGGCGACCGTTTCGAAATACAGGGGCGGAAAATGCTCGTCGAAAAGTTCGTCCAGATACGGGGCATCCGCTGCCGATTCCACGTTCTTGCGCAGTTCGTCCAGATGGTAGTGATGACGAATCGCCTCGGCGGCGCTGTTGTAAGCCCGGCGGCGATTGTCGACCTGGGATCGCCGCACGTGATCGGCCGACAACTTGCGCAGCAGGCGTGCCTCAAGCTTGGCGAAATCCAGCCGGCGGCGTGGTGAATCGATCAAGAATACTTGCGGATCCCCACCGTCGGTTGCCGCCTCGACGCGCCGGCGAATCGTGGCCTCGAAATCCTCGCGCATCGCCTTCTCGTAGGCCGCGATCTCATCGGCCTTGGTCATGACGAACAGAATGTGCGAGGGCGTCAGTAAGCCGAAAAGCTTCGCAAACGCGCGCCAGTAATCGCGGTCTTTGTACTTGGCATGGCTGGCGAGTAACACCGCGCCGTCGGCCACCCCGGCGCGCAGCATGTGTTCGACTTGCTTGACGTGCCGGTCGTAGCGACTGTCGAAATCGGGGCTGTCGATCAAGCAAAGACGCGCGTGGGGCTCGCTGGTGTGCGTGTGGTATTCCACTTCGACGTCCAGTTCCGCGAAGCGGGCCCGTAACTGCGCTTCCGCGTCTTCATGCAGATAAGCCACGAAGCGGTTGGTGCCCTCGGCGCCTTCGGCCTCGGTGCTGCTGACCGGCGTGCCGAGCAGGGAGTTCAAAAACGTCGATTTTCCCACGTCTTTGCCGCCCAGCAGGAACCAGACCATCAACTCGTCGGCGGTGTGCGTCGGCGTTACGTCGGCCGGGGTCGGCGTCGCCAACAGCTCGCAAAAAGCGGTGTTAATGGCGGAAATCGACATGGCGTTCGGGAGGGTCATCGCCGGCTTTTCTCCCGTGCCCATTGCGTAAGCTGTTTCGCCAACTCCTGAAGGTCGCCGCCGCCCGGTGACGCGGCCTGCAACAACGGCTCGCAAGCGCGGCGCACGACTTGCCGCAGATCGTCTTCAAAGGCTTCGCGCACGCGGCTTGTGCGCACACGTTGCATGATCTCGGCGTGCACGGACTTGCTGAGCCCCAACGCTGAGAGCAACCCGAGTAGCGCCGCCGACGTCGCGGAGCCCACACCGGGTAGTACCAGGTCGCCCAAAAACAAGGCGGCGGCCACGCCCGTGGTCACCGTCCACAGCGGACTTTTGAGTTTGCGGTCCTCGCGCAGACCGGCCAACAGCGCCTCCACGTCGCGACGCGCCCGCTCGTTCGTTTTGGCCACGACGGCCTCGACGGCTTTGCGCAATGCGGCCTCGTCCGGCGCGGGAATATCAAACGAGGCGTCATCGTAAAGCCGCGCCAAACGGCGATGCAGCATGGAGCGCACCTGCGTTGCGATTTCGGTGGCGTGCCGCACCACCGGTTCGGCGGCCAGCAGGGCGTCGATCGACACCTCCGGTTGATTCCCGAAAAGGCTGCGCATCTTGCCCAGCGACGCGCGCCAGGGCGAAAAGCTGTCGAGCCGTTTCCGGAATTCGGAACTGAAAAACGCATTGCGGAACCGGGCTTCGCGGCGGATCTCGTCGTCCGCGGCCAATTCCAGCCGCCGCAACTCGGTCCGGCGGGCGTCGGCCAGGGTAGACACTTGCTCCGCCACCTCGCGGGCCACGTTTCCCAACGCTTCGGCGAGCATCCGTTGGTTGCGCCCCGACGCCTCGGCGATTAAGGGGTCGATATCGGCGGCGGCGAAACTCTCTCCATCGGCCAAATGCGGCAACGTCGACAGCGACGCGTTGGGCCACAAGCCGCGAACGGTTTCCAAGCGAGCGGCGAACTCCGCATCGCTGGTGGCGGCGTGGCGGCGGTTGAGCACGACGTACTGCTCGGCCCGGGCACGGTCGGGGTGAATTTCCTGCAACGTTTCCTGCACCGCTTCGTGCGCCGCCTGCGCGAACGACTCCTCGGTCAGCATCAAAATCACGCGATCCAGCCAGGGTAGAATACGAACGGCGAGCTGCTTCTCCTCGTCGGATTCCACAGTGCCGATATCGGGCAGGTCGATCAGGATGAAAGGGCGGTCGTCGCGGCAAAGCGCAACTGCTTTTTCCGGTGATCCCGTGAGGTTAGCCGCGTCGCCGGCCTCCCGGTCGATCCGCTCCACCAGGGGGCGAAGAAACGCCGGGTCCTCCAGCGACTCGGCAAAAGACTTCGGTGCCAAAATGATCGGTCCGGTCGTTTGATGCGGAATCGGGGTGACGGCCGCGATCGGGGCTCCGGGGATGCTGTTGAATAACGTCGATTTGCCGCAACTGGCGCTGCCGACGATGCCGATCAGCGGTGGGGCGCCCGGCCGGCGGGAACGGAAAGCGCCGACGCCGACCAACCCGAGGCATATCTCGGCCCGCCGCTCCAATTCGGGTGGCAAATACGCGGCGAGCAGCCTCGAGAGCAGGCTTACTCCCTCATCGTATTTCGGGCGTGTTTTACTCTGCATAACCCTTTTCAACCCGGAGAAAGCGTTGACGCTTTATAGCATGTTTGCCCCCGTCGTGCTTGACTTACCGCGCACTTAGGCGTCTAACTACACTCCATGGAATTTAGTGACCTAAAATTATTGCCGATTTTGCTCGAAACCGTAGCCGAAGAGGGATACGAGGAACCGACGCCGATTCAGGAACAAGCGATTCCCGAGGTATTCGCCGGGCGCGATATCCTGGGGTGCGCCCAAACCGGGACCGGGAAGACGGCGGCTTTTGCCCTGCCGATCATTCAGTGCTTGCACGAAAAAGGGCGGGCGTCTGAAGAAATCCCGATTCGAGCGCTGGTGGTTACTCCGACCCGTGAGCTCGCCTCTCAGGTCGCCGAGAGCTTCAGCGTTTACGGCGCGAAGACGAGCGTGCGCACCGGCGTCATTTTCGGCGGCGTGCGTTACAAAGACCAGATTCAAATGCTGCACCGCGGCATTGACGTGTTGGTCGCCACGCCCGGTCGGTTGATCGACTTGGTGGGGCGGGGGAACGTTGTGCTTTCCCAGGTCGAGATTTTCGTTCTCGACGAGGCCGACCGCATGCTCGATATGGGATTCATTGAAGATATCCGCAAGATCATTCGAAAGATACCGAAAAAACGGCAAACGCTGTTTTTCTCTGCCACCATGCCGCCGACAATCCGGCGTTTGGCCGACAGCATCGTGACAGAACCGGTTGAGATCGCAGTCACACCCGTGGCCTCCACGGTGGAATTGACGGGCCAAACGATCTTCTTGGTCGAGGACTCCAGCAAACTCTCGTTGCTTCGCTTTCTCATCCGAAACCCGGCCTTCGGGCGCGTTTTGATGTTCTGCAACACGAAGTACAAGGTCGACAGAATCTGCAGCACCCTCCGGCGCAGCGACATCACCGCGAAGGCGTTGCACAGCGATAAATCGCAACGAGTGCGGGAAAGTACGCTGGCGCAATTCAAAGACGGCAAAATCCGAATTCTGGTCGCCACCGATATTGCGGCCCGCGGCATCGATGTCGACGATATCACCCACGTGATCAATTTCGATATGCCGCAGACGGCCGAAACCTACGTCCACCGCATCGGCCGCACCGGACGCGCCGGCGCCGAGGGCTCCGCGGTATCCTTCGTTTCTTTGCAGGAACGGGCGTTGTTGGCCGAGATCGAAAAACTAATCAATAAAAACATCCGCGTCATCCACGAGCATCCTTTTCGCTCGCCACTGTCGGCGTCGGCACCGACGCTGATAGACGGGAACGACGTCCCAGTAAAGAAAACTGTGGGGCGCACCCGCGACCGCAAGCGCACCGGGCGAAAGCGGAGATAATGATTATAGTTGACGTGAAGGAGGAGATTACGAGTGCAGAAGCGAAATAACCGGGTCGGCGGCGAAGTCGACAGCTATTGCGGCAAGTGTAAAGAGGAAACGCGACACGTTGTGATCGCGATGGTCGAAGATGCCCCCAAACGGGTCGAATGTCTCTCCTGCCACGCGGTGCACAACTACCGCCCCCGAGGCAGTGTTTCCACGCCGCGCCGTGCGTCCCGCGCCGCGACGCCGCGCGTTCGCAAAGAGGCGGGGTTGACCGAAGTGTTGGACGCCAAAAACGCCGTCGATTACCGTCCTAACGGCAAATTTGAAAACGGTGTGGTGGTGAAACACAAAACCTTCGGTCTCGGTAAGGTTGTCAATATGGGCACCCAAGTGATGACCGTGGCGTTTAGCGACAAGCTTCGCAAGCTTTTCTTGACGCCGTAATTCGTCTTACCAAAGAAATGGGATGACCGCGCGCCGCCGCGCCGGATAGTCGGCGAAAGTGCGCTGGTACCACTGGTGGTGCGCCCGCGCCCGCGGCAGTAAATTGGCGGCCGTCCAAATAAAGAAAACCAGGCCGCCGGGCGACCACGTCAGCAACGCCCAACCGCCCCATTGCAGGATCTCGCCGAAATAATTCGGGCACGAAATGAAGCGAAACAAGCCGCCGTGCGGCACCCGATAACCTCCACCCTCGCGGCGTAGGCGGATCAGCGCCGCGTCGGACCGGCTGTGAATCAAAAAGCCCACCGTAAACGTCGCCGTCCCGATCACGAAACGCGGATCGCTAAACCACGCGAGGGGGTAGGCGGGCCCCAGTTCGAACAAATAACGGCCGTTCAAATAGGCGTTGGCGACGTTGAAAACGAAACCCGACAACACGATCGTCAGGGGCATCGTTTTGGTTGTTGCCGGTAGCCGCGCCGGGAAAATAAAGGTGCGGTACACGTAATGGAACTGCCAGATAAGGAAGAACGAAAGGGTGACGACACCCACGCGGGATAAGCCCATGACGAAGAAAACCGCAAAGGCAAGCACGGCAGGCAGTTCCATCCATAGCCAACCGGCGCGGGCGCGGATTCCCGGCCCCCAGCCGGCGCGCTGATGCCGGCCGTACGGTGCGGGTCGCGCCAGGAGGTAAAGGAATATCAGCAGCGAAAGAGCCGACCACGCAACAACGAAGCCGCGATAAAAGGTCCACTCGCTCATCGCAGATGAAGCCGATTTTCTGTTGTGAACCATCCATACAGGTCGCGCACGGTATCCTCGAGGGGGCGGACGCGGTAGCTCAACTCCGAGCGCGCCTTGTCGGAATTAACCCGAACCTGCAGGCCGATGGTGCGCACTGACTCACGGGTGAACAAAGGTTCGGCGCGTGTCGTTCGCGCCCACACTTCAGCCACGGGCGCCGCAGCGCGCGCCAACCAAAGCGGCGTCACAAAACGGGGCGGCGCAATGCCGGTCGCATCGGAAGCCAACTCGGCCAGGCGGTGAAGCGTGGCGTGATGGCCGCCGAAAATGTATCGCTCGCCGCGTCGCCCGCGTTCGGCGGCGGCCACTGCACCGGCAGCCACGTCACGCACGTCGACCCAATCGAACCCGCCGGCCACGAGCGAGGGCAGCCGCCGATTGGCGAGCGCGATAAAAAAGCGCCCCATGCGCGACGGCTTGAAATCGTGCGGCCCGATTACGCCCGTCGGCTGCACGATCACCGCGTCGAGTTCCTGCGTCGCAGCGGCCAACACGTCAGCTTCACTTTCGGCCTTTGTGCGGTCATATGCGCCCACAAAATCGGCATTCGCGGCCGGTCGCGTCTCGTCCACCGGTTGCTCGCGCGGCTCATGACTGAGTGTTTGGATCGTGCTGAAGTGGATCAGGCGTGTCGCACCGGCCCGGCGAACGGCCTCGATGACATTCCGCGTGCCGATCACGTTTGCGCGGTACACCGACCCGTCGGGGTCTCCGGCAATGGATATCCGCGAGGCGAGGTGAAAGACCCAATCGGCACCTTGGAAAGCCGCAACGAGCGAATCAATGTCTTCCAACGAGGCCGCAACGCGCTCCACGTTCAGGCCTTCCAGCGCGGCGGTGTCGCGACGGACCAGCGCGCGAACTCGATGCCCCTGCGCGAGCAACTCCCGCACGAGGGCACCGCCAATATGGCCGGATGCTCCGGTAACTGCTGCAATCATGGGTGTCAGCTTAAGCGTCGGCGTACAAGGATTCAATCAGCTTCGCGTAGTTGCCGTAGACGGTCTTCCGCCGAACTTTCATCGTCGGCGTCAGCATGTTGTTCTCAATGCTGAATTCCTCGGCCAACAGTGCGAAACGCTTGATCGTTTCATATTGGGCAAGACCTTCATTGAATCGCGCCAAACGGGTTTCAAATTCCGTCAAGACCTTCGGGTCGGCCAACATTTCTTCCCGCGTTCCCGACAAGCCCTTTTGTTCGGCGAAATCCTCGAACCAAGGCCACGCCGGAACGATCAGCGCCACCAGGTATTTTTTCTTATCGCCGATCACCGCCACTTGTTCGATGGCCGGGTCGAGCTTGAGTTGATTCTCGATATTCTGCGGCGCGACGTTCTTGCCCCCGGCGGTAATGATGATGTCTTTCTTGCGGTCGGTGATCCACAAAAAGCCATCCTCATCGAGCCGACCGATGTCGCCGGTGTGGAACCAACCGTCCTGCAAGGCCTCGGCGGTTTCGGCCGGCAATTTCCAGTATCCGTTCATTACTTGCGGCCCGCGAACCAGGATCTCACCGTCCTCGGCGATTTTCACATCGGTACCGGGCAACGGCAGCCCGGCCGACCCGAGCCGAAAGAAACTCTCTTTGTTTCCCGTCAAGCCTGGTGAAGTCTCAGAGAGACCATAGGCTTCCATCGCCAGGATGCCGGTGGATGCGAAGAAGCGTTGAATGTCCACCGCCAGGGGCGCCGCGCCGAAAGCCAGAACACGGATATTGCCGCCCAGCGCGGCCTTGATCTTCTTGAACACCAGTTTATCGGCCAGCTTGTATTGGAGAGTGTCCAAAAACTTGCTGGGCCGGCGCGCCTGGCGGTCTTCCAGAATCCGCCCGCCGACACTAAGCGCCCAGGCGAATATCTTGCGCTTCGAAGGTGAAGACGCGGCCAAGTCCGCTTGAATTTTCTCGTACACTTTTTCCAGCAAACGCGGAACGGTAACGAATATCGTCGGCCTGATTTCCTTGAGGTTGTCGGGGATTTTCGCCACGGACTCGGCGAAGGTCACCGTCCCCTCGTGCATCATGAAAACGTACACTTCCATCCGTCCGAAGGAATGGCACATCG
Source organism: Candidatus Lernaella stagnicola (assembly GCA_030765525.1). NCBI lineage: Bacteria > Candidatus Lernaellota > Candidatus Lernaellaia > Candidatus Lernaellales > Candidatus Lernaellaceae > Candidatus Lernaella > Candidatus Lernaella stagnicola. The sequence goes on along the minus strand of JAVCCK010000017.1, from coordinate 3,232 downwards.
GCAGGAATTGGAGATCCGAGTCGCCCGCGCGCATCGTCAGGAAATCCTGAACCGCGTATACGTTCGATACGAGATTTCGGTGGCAAAGCATGACACCCTTCGGGTTGCCCGTCGTGCCCGAAGTGTAGATCAGCGTCGCGACTTCCTCCGGGTCGATGGCCTGCCAACGCGCGTCGATGGCCGCGCGGTCCATATGCTGTCGTCCGAGGTTCATCAAGGTATCCAGCCGCATGACGAAATCGCCGTCTTCGCCGCCGTCGGTGATGATCGCTTTTCGCAGCGTCGGTAGCTGGTCGCGCGACTTCTCCACTTTTGCCAACTGGGCTTCGTCCTCAAGGAAAACGATCTCGCTTTCGGAGTTGCGGAGAATGTACGCAACTTGATCGGCAGTGTTGGTCGGGTAGATCGGGGCGCTGATGACATCGGCCATCTGGCAACCGAAATCTACGTAAGCCCAGTCCGGGCGGTTATGCGAGAGGATCGCCGCAACGCTGCGTTTCCGCATGCCCAAATGAAGCAACCCGGCCGCGACCGCCAGCGATTTTTCTTCCAACTCACGCCACGTAATGTCGGTCCACGTGCCGCCGATCTTGGCTCGAAAGACCGTTTGGTCGGCCCACTTGCCGGAACGTTCGAACAACAATGAGGGCATCGAGCGCGAATACTGCGGCCACGGGCTAGGTGTCGTCATCGAAAAACCTCAGAATTTTTTGCGAGTTAAAAAGATTCGCATAGCATAACCGATATGGCGATGGGTTCAACTCGCGTCGCCGTTATTAATACCGCCCAGAAGTTCGCAGATTTCCCAAAGTCGCTGTGCCTCCTGCGGCGTGTGCCTGGTTCGACGAAAGATGTGCGTTCGCCGAGGTTGGCGGTCGAAAAACAATCGACCTGTCACACCCTCGGCTTCCGAACCCGCCGCCAGCCATACGGCCGTGTCGGCGCCTTGTTGGTGGTCACGCAACAACGGTCGCAACCAACGGTAAAAACGAGGCAGCGAGCGCTCGACGCCGGGCGTGGCCGCCCATCCGGGATGCATGCAGTTCGACGTGATTCCCCGCGTTGCCAGGCGCTCGGCCCACAATTCGCTCAAGACCACCTGCGCGCGCTTGCTCTGTGCGTACGCGACGACGCCGTCATACTCTTTGTGCTCGAACTGCAGGTCTTGGACGTCGATCCGCTGCGTGTACATGCCGCCCGAAGTGACATGCACGATACGGGGCGCGGCGGCGCGCTCCAACTGGGGCAGCAGTGCGTGAGTCAATACGAAACCGCCGAGCACGTTGGTCGCAAAGGTCATTTCGATGCCGTCGGCCGACAGTTTTCGCTCGTGAAGCATCACGCCCGCATTGTTGATCAGCACGTCGATCGCGGGGTGTCGTTCGATCAGCCGACGAGCCAGTTCCCGCAGCGTGTCCATGTCGGAGAGGTCGGCAATCTCCAACTCCAAGATCGCTCGGGCGTGCCGGTCGCGGATTTCCCGTTGCGCCGCCTCGCCTCTGCTCCGATCGCGGCACACCATGACGACCGTGGCGCCCAATCCGGCCAGTTGGGTTGCGGCGGCCTTACCGAGGCCGGAATTGGCGCCGGTGACGACCATCACTTTGTTCGTCAGGTCGACGCTTAGGGCGTCTGCGTTCCACAGGTGTGTGCGCAGTCGGTAGCCGGGCGAACCGTAGGACAAAACAACCGTAGCTTCGGCCAGGGCGTCGGCAGCCTTCCACAAAAATCGCATAGCGGATTCCGATTCTGTTTTGGTTTACTCCTATTTCGTGCGTATGCTTGAGCTCCGCGTCAAGCACAATGGGCTTTTCATTCGGCGAAAAACGGCGTAGGAGGCGTTGAGATTATACAAAAGTATTTCTTTTCGTACACTTGCCGCGTCTCGAAGGCAACGAAGCAATTGACATCGGAATGGGGGGCAAAACGAGTTGTCAGGCTGTTTCCGAGTTGTATTTGATGGCCAGGAGAGGTAATTAGCTCAATGATTACGAGCGGTTAGCGTGGATGCCCGGAGTGGGCGTTTTGTTTTGGAGAACATGCGTGTTTGTGTGCCTTTGCGCTGCGCGTATGACGACGCCAATAACGACATAAACCCTTGATAATAAAACGGAAATTGCTCTTTTGGCGCCGGCGAACTGTGTCCAAAAATCTGGCCGAAGTCGGAAACGTTTCCGACTTCGGCGTAAGTGTACGAGATATAGCAACAAACCGCAGAAAACCGAAGAAAAAGCAGCAAACCGGCGGCGGCATCGATCCTCGACGCTGAAAATACGGCGCTGCCACCTGATGTAGTTATTTGCATAGTAGGCTGTTCAAATAAAACGGACATCACAGCTCCTCGATCCACAGCCACCAATGACCGCGGGGCAAGTCTTGGCGAAGATTCCGAAGGTCGCGCATGAACCAACGATGGCCGGTATAGAACGACCTCGCACGAATGAGGATATCGCGGAGGCGCGAAAACAGCTCCGGGAATTCGTCCTCGCGCCAATACCCGGCAGTGATCCCGCGGGACAAGCGCAAGAGCTGGCCGAGGTTATAGTTCACCGCCTGGTCCTCGTCCAGGATCGCCAGACCGTCGACAATGCCGATCAGTTCTTGGCGGAATTTTTCAGCCATGCCATTTTCCTTCCGTCGTCCTCGGTGAAATCTTCAACCAGGTCTTCCGGATTGTGCCCCGGGCCGCCGATCGGCCGACAGGTTCTTATTGTTCCGTCGTCATCGACATAAGTCGCCGACCGCGTCTTTCCACTGACGAAAACGTACTGAATTCGCGGCACCGCATCCGGGCGATTCGCCCGGTGAATCTGAACGAAAACTCGGTCCGCATTTTTCACCGTTTCGTGCGCCCGGTTCAAGTACGCCTGGGCGCCCTCGTTGAACTCGCCGCCGGCGGCGTGTTTCACGATCTGCTTGGCCACATGTGAATCGAACGACTTCGGCGGCCAGGGAAGGCCCTCCCGCTTCGCTCGTTTCTGGAGACCGGAAACTCGGAGCGCATGCTCCTGCGGCGTCAATTGCTCCAGCCGTTCCGCGTCCTCGTCCGGCACCCGCTTGCCCATATCGACCTCGGCCGAGGTCTCTTCAAAAACGGCAAAAACCTCGCTGCGGCACTTATAGTGAAATGGGTTCATCCCGATGTTCGGCGGAAGATCGGCGGTTTTTCCAGTATACCGTTTAGGCCAAGCCGCTGCCGCTTTCAACTCATCCTTCGTTTTCGCCGCCAGTA